>NZ_JCAKNA010000010.1:0-95333 GCF_059515885.1 Acinetobacter sp. FY683
AGCGATTATGCAGTTACTTTAGCAACTACACCAGCACCAACTGTACGACCACCTTCACGGATCGCAAAACGTAGACCTGGGTCCATTGCGATTGGGTGGATTAATTCTACTGACATTTCTACGTTGTCACCAGGCATAACCATTTCTACGCCGTCTTGAAGAGCGATAGCGCCAGTTACGTCAGTTGTACGGAAGTAGAACTGTGGACGGTAACCGTTAAGGAATGGAGTATGACGACCACCTTCTTCTTTAGAAAGTACGTATACTTCTGCGTCGAATTTAGTATGCGGCTTGATTGCACCTGGTTTAGCAAGTACTTGACCACGTTGAACGTCTTCACGCTTAGTACCACGTAGAAGAACACCACAGTTCTCGCCCGCACGACCTTCGTCAAGAAGTTTACGGAACATTTCTACGCCAGTTACAGTTGTTTTAACTGTATCTTTAATACCAACGATTTCAACTTCTTCACCAACACGTACAATACCAGTCTCAACACGGCCAGTTACTACTGTACCACGACCTGAGATAGAGAATACATCTTCGATTGGCATAAGGAATGGAAGATCGATAGCACGCTCTGGCTCTGGGATATAAGTATCAAGAGCTTCAACAAGAGCAACAACTGCATCTTCACCGAACTGACCAGCTTCACCGTTAAGCGCAGCAAGAGCAGAACCACGGATAACTGGAGTGTCATCGCCTGGGAAGTCATAAGTAGAAAGAAGTTCACGAACTTCCATTTCTACTAATTCAAGTAATTCTTCATCATCAACAAGGTCGCATTTGTTTAAGAATACAACGATGTATGGAACACCTACTTGGCGAGAAAGAAGGATGTGTTCACGAGTTTGTGGCATTGGACCATCAGTCGCAGCACATACAAGGATCGCGCCATCCATTTGAGCAGCACCAGTAATCATGTTTTTAACATAATCCGCGTGGCCCGGGCAGTCTACGTGAGCGTAGTGACGAATTGGAGAATCGTATTCTACGTGTGAAGTATTAATTGTAATACCACGTGCTTTTTCTTCAGGTGCAGAGTCAATTGCAGCGTAGTCTTTCGCTTCGCCACCAAATTTCTTAGCACATACAGTTGCAATTGCAGCTGTTAAAGTAGTTTTACCATGGTCAACGTGACCAATTGTGCCCACGTTAACGTGTGGCTTATTACGTTCAAACTTAGCCTTAGCCATTTTTCATCTTCCTCGTTTACGTCGAACACAATTCTGAGAGAAACCCAGCTTCGACATATCGTCTAAAAAAGTAAATACCCAATACTCGAAAAGCAGACTAATAAGCCTGCTTTTTAAAAAATTCTGTGCAACAAAGTTGCTAAACTGTATCTGGAGCTCTTATCGAGATTTGAACTCGAGACCTCTCCCTTACCAAGGGAGTGCTCTACCACTGAGCTATAAGAGCAAACAAATGCTTCAATGGAGCGGGAGACGAGGGTCGAACTCGCGACATGCAGCTTGGAAGGCTGCCGCTCTACCAACTGAGCTACTCCCGCACGATGTTGGTACAAACCACTTATTGAAGTCTTAAATTGGTGGTGAGGGAAGGATTCGAACCTTCGAAACTTTCGTAGCGGAGTTACAGTCCGCCCCCTTTGACCGCTCGGGAACCTCACCATTTACACTTACTTTCAGTGTTGTTCTTTACTCAACCTACTCAAAACCTCTAAGATGGTGCCGGCACACGGATTCGAACTGTGGACCTACTGATTACAAGTCAGTTGCTCTACCAACTGAGCTATGCCGGCGTTTCTTAGTGTTTCGTACGTTTCGTATCGGAACGGTGTGCAGTTTAGCAAAACTTTGAATCCGTGCAAGTGTTTTTTTCAAAAAAAACGTCAAAAACTCATAAAATCAATCCATTTGATGATAATTCAACCGCTTTGATCACTGCACGAGCTTTTATTTGCGTTTCTTGCCACTCAGATTCAGGATTTGAGTCTGCAACTAACCCCGCTCCTGCTTGAACAAATACCTTATTTTCACGAATTACACATGTTCTAATCGCAATAGACATGTCCATTTCGCCATGCCAGCCTAAATAACCAACAGCTCCACCAAAAATTCCACGTTTTACAGGTTCAACTTCGTCAATAATTTCCATTGCTCGAATTTTTGGCGCCCCAGAAAGTGTTCCTGCAGGAAATGTTGCTTTAAATACATCTAAAGCATCAACATCATCTCGAACCTCACCCTGAACATTTGACACAATGTGCATGACATGTGAATAACGCTCAATCACCATTTTATCTGTAACTTGCACTTTACCAATTTTAGCAATACGACCGACATCATTTCGCCCAAGATCTATAAGCATAAGATGTTCTGCTATTTCTTTTTCGTCTGACAATAAATCTTGTTCAAGTGCTAGATCTTCTTCTTTGGTTTTGCCACGTGGTCGTGTACCCGCCAATGGACGAACTGTTGCAATACCATTTTCTAAACGTGACAAAATTTCAGGAGATGAACCTACAATATGAAATGGTTTTTTGTTTTCTAATGTTCTGCCTTGCACCAAGAATAAATAAGGCGACGGATTCAAATGTCTTAATGCGCGATAAACTTGCAATGGCTCACCATCAAAGTCAGACACCATACGATGCCCTGGTACAACTTGCATTACATCGCCTGCACGAATGTATTCTTTTACTGTCTCAATAGACTCTAAATATTTTTCTTTACCTGTAAGCGACTCAAAATGTGGCGCTGTGTGTTTTTCTGCTTTTAAGCGCACTGGTGTAGCAAGAAGCTCTTCTAAAGCATCTAGCTGAGCTTGTGCCTTCGCATAAGCTTCATCATCATTCACATCTGCATGAACAATTAAGAATAAGGTATCTTTCAAATTATCAAAAACAATCACTGTTTTCGACAGCATCATCCAAATATCTGGTAAACCCACAGGATCTGCATCAGGAATATTATTTAAACGCGGTTCGATATAACGAACAGAGTCGTATCCGAAATATCCAACTAAGCCGCCTGTAAAATTTGGTAGTGCAGGTAAATCTTTTTGCGTAGGTACTTTATATTGTTCTTGGAAATCTCGGATATATTGAAATGGATCTGAACAATCTTGTTTTACAATACTTCCATCGGCTTGTTGAATGGTAAGTTGACCTTCGTTGCATGAAAAAACCGTTGACTCGCCCAAACCAATAATAGAATAGCGCGCCCAGTTTTCCCCACCCTCTACAGATTCAAAGAGATAAGCCTGTTCATGAGACTTTAAACGCGCAAATACAGAAAGCGGAGTTTCTGTATCAGCTAACCGTTGACGATATACAGGAATAAGATTATAGCCAGCATCTTTCAAAAGGCTAAATTGAGTTTGAGTAGTCATGTTGTTTTCTCTAATAAATTTCGTATTGGACGTTGTTCAGTTCATTCGGTGTTATTGGACTGAGCTTCGCCATCGAAAAACCACACATGTACTCATTTTCAATATTCCTTTATTTAACTTTGTTTTATGCAATCAACTCTCTAAGATCATCAACAACCTGTTGGGGCTGACAATCTAAAATATTTTCACCATGATTATAGCCATAGCTAAGTACAATACAATCTACTCCCGCACGGCGCGCAGCTTCCACATCATTACTAGAATCGCCAATCATTAGAACTTGTTCTTTCTCAACATTATAAGCTTCTACACAATGAAGTAATTGTTTTGGATGTGGTTTCCGTTCTGAAAATCGATCGCCTCCAATCACATCGTCAAAATAATGATCTAGTGCTAACTCTTTAATAATTGCACGCGCTGGCTGTTCAGGTTTATTTGTCACACAAATGAGTTTTTTATGATGTGCAGCACCCCAATCTAAAAATTCCACCACCCCATCAAATGGTAAAGTTTCAACGCAAGGTTCCGCATTATAAATTTTTAAAAATGTTGCTAGTAATTGTTCATGCTGAACTGGATCAACCCGCCCAATAATATGTCTTAAAACACTTTCACAAAAAAGTGATGTACCCTTACCCACCCAAACGCGAACTTGCTCTTCAGTCACAAGTGGTAAACTCAACTCACTTAAACTCAAGTTCATTGCTCGATAAAGATCTGAAGCAGAGTCAACTAAAGTACCATCTAAATCAAATAAAATAACTTCTCGAGCATTAAGCTTTGCTACTGACATTTTGACTCCGCAATAAAAAAAGGCATGCGATTGCATGCCTTCGATTGTATGCTAAACCAACATTATTTAAACATTACAAATGCAATTATTGCCAAAATAACAAGAACAATTACAGCAATTAAGCCAACAGAAGCATTTTTTTGCGCTTCTCTTTCTTGTTCAACACATACTGCAGGAATTTCAACTTCACACTCTTCATGCTTTATAGGTGCACTTAAATCTACACCCTCAGGAATTGGAGCAGGCTTTGGAATACCAACATTTGTCGGCATACCTTCTTTTGTAACTTGAACACTTGCATCACGCGCTTTCAAATCAGGCATACCCTGTGCATTCATTTGCTGTGCAGGTGTGAGCTCTTCTTGCTTAGCCGCTGTCTCAGATGTCGCAATTGTTTCTGATGGCTGTTGAATAGGATTTATTACCTCTTCTTTATCTGCCACTACAACGGGTTGAAGCTCCACATTCGATAAAGCTACTGGCATTTCAATTTGTTGCTCAACTCGCAACACCACAAACTTTAAACCCGCAAATTGAACAACATCACTCTCTTTTAAAAGAGCTTCAGCATCAATACGTACTTCATTTACAAAAGTCCCATTCGATGACTTTAAGTCTTGAAGCCAAAGTTCATTATTCTTTAGTAAGAATGCAGCATGTTTACGCGAAATTTCTGAAGATTGTAAAAGCACATCTGAATCTTGATGACGCCCTACCAACATATCACGGTCAATGAGGATCTCTTGTCCTGTGAACTCACCTGTAATGGCCTGTAATTTCCAAGTCATAAAAAGCTACTCAATAGTGATTTTGCATAATCATATCATGACGCATCATTAAAATAATTTTAGGTTTTATAAACTCAATACAATTTAAAACCATCAAGAATAAAAAAAGCCAAGCTTATACACTTGGCTTTAAAAATAAACTTAATACAACAACTAATGAGCTAAAAATTAGATAAGAAAATCTTCCAATTTTGCACCTTTTTCAAGTTGTGCAACTAACCAGCGTGGTTGTTTACCACGACCTGTCCACGTTTCAGCTGTGTTGCCTTTATTACGATATCTTGGCTCTACAGCTTTACGAGTACCTTTCTTACGTTTAGCAGAACCAAACTCAATAATTTGATCTACAGATAATCCAACATCTTCAGCAATTGCTAAAATTTGATTATATGCATCTTCTATTGCTTGGTCTTTTTTAGATGCAATTAAAGCTTCAGCTTCTAGTTGTAAACGCTTTAACTCTTCAACCGACATATTACTAATATCTGGCATTATAGACTCCAATTTTCACATATTTATTTTATGATTAACCCTTATATGATATTTATATAAACTAATTTTTTCAATAATAAATTTCAATTCAACACAATTTAAAATAATTTATTATATTGTGCTTGCCACACTATTAATGTGATTAATCTCATTTTTAGTTTTAAACTCTTGTCTTTAATATCTTTTTAATCACTCCTTTCAATCTTATTTATGACATCTAAAACCATATTTAAATATTCTCACACACAACAAGATTATTATTTTATATAGACTACGCATCAATAATAAAAATATAGCTTTTTAAAACCAATAATATAAATGAAAACAACTTACTTTAATTTCCAAAAAATACAGCCTAAATATGCACTTAAAAATTTAAAAAATACGTTTCACTCATCATAAAAATCAAAATTAAACTATTGCCTATAAATACTTGATAGATTTTACACTTTAGATTCTTTTTATATTTTAATAACCAAGTGATTTGCATTATTTTCAAAAATCAAATTTAGCTGTTGTACTAAGTGATCTTGATCTTTTAAGGTTGATTTAATTCGTAAATAACTCATTAATATATGGTCTGGATAAAGTGCTAACAATTGTTCTGCTTCAGCAAAACGACCTTGCTCTTGATAAACATGCCACTTAACAAAACTAAGTATAGGTAAAGCAGGATATTTAGCTTCCCAATAATCAATTTTTTGCTCTATTTTTGCATAATCAGGATTTTGTTTAAGTACCTGCTGCTGGAACCATAAATAAAAGACATCTTGATCAAACTGAATTCCAAGTAAATATTCCGCCAACTGTTCGTGCTGCTCACTTAGCTCAGGCAAACGAGAAAGCACCTTTAACCAAAGTACATTTACCTCATAATCCTTATCTGTAATATTACTTGAAAGAGCCAAATAGCGCTGTTGTAAATCTTTCAGATTATCCAAACTTGCTTGATCAAACTGTTCAAGCAAGCGTTTTAACCAATTCACTTTTTTATCAATATTTAAATGACCGTATTTTGTTGAACGTAAATAATCCCACGGAAATGCAACAGCAAAAGCCCCCCACAAATCTTGTAAAGTTTGCTCATAAGAGTTTTTAACGTCATTTAACCATGGCGACAATTCGTGCTGATTTAAAAACTCAAGATGTGTTAATGCTTTCTCTGCATCATTTTGGGCTAAATAAATACGTATTCGTTGAATTTCTGCTAGCTCAAATGCCATTGCATTCGTTTGCTCTAAAGATGTCAGCGCTTGTGACAAATGACCTTGTGCATATTCAAGCTGAGCATTAATTACACCTTGCAATAAACCTGAATTTGAAAATACAGTTTGAATAAAGTCTTTTTGATCTATTTCTGCATCTAGTAGTGAAATTACAGCCAGTTGCTCATAAGGATGCAAGTTTTTAAAATCAAATATCACTTTACTTTTACGCTTTTCACGCATGAAGTATTTTTTACTGATCACCCATAATGTTTGAATAACTAAACTCGTTAAAATAGTTAAAAAGAAAATAACCCATGTATTGGTCTGGATTTGTAAATCACGCCAATAAATATAAACATAACCGGCCCCATAACCATAATTTAACAGGCTTAAAATGGCAGTAAAAATGAGGATAATCAGTGCATAAGCAAGAACAACTGTTTTCATAACTTAGCCCATCAATGCTCTAGTACTTAATACAGGAACTGGAATCGTGGTCATTCCATCAATATTTTTAAGTTGCTGAACAAGTTGTTTAGCAACTTGATCTGGCAGCTGATCTACAAGCTGAATAATATCTGTTAATTCTTGATGATATTGAACAAACTGCCCTTGAGATAATGCTTCACGCGCTATAAGTAATCTTAACTGCGCTTCTTTTAAAATCACTGAACGCTGCATTAATTGTTGTGCGGGTTTTCTTGTAGATTCCACAAAGAACCATTTTTGCCAAAAATAAGCATTTTCAGGTTGTGAAACTGTTAAATTCGGATGGATAATTTCTTGTTTAAGCTCAGCATTTAATTTCAAAATCAACTGATTAATTTGCTGTTGCTGAATATCATTATTAACCACATATTGTTTGATGGTTTGAATATCTTTATCAATTACTTGATGCAAACTATTCTTTACTGCTGGAGCAAGTAAATAAGTATCAATTTGTTGATTTAACAATAGTAACTTTTCCACAGCATAATGGTATTGATGCTGTTTTAAGGCAAACTCAACCAAACTCAATTGTTGCTTAATCAAATCATTGGGGTGAATTTGCGTATCGGCATCTGCTATTTTTTTAAGTTCAACTGTATTACTTGCACTCGGGTCTCTTTGTATTGCCACCAATTGATCATTCAAACTTAAATTCGTCTTTTCAAGTTTATTCACCATTTGCTGCAATTCAGCTTGTTGAGCCGATATTTTATATACGTCATAACTTAATTTAGCGACAATGGCTAAAATAATTATGAATATAAAAATATAAAGCTTTTTCATGTTTACCCTTGAGCAACTGTAATCTGTTGCATAATTGAATCTATTTTTAAGTTAGCTAGTTTTGTAATTTTAAAACTCAGTTTATTCTGCTTTTGATAATCGAGTAACAATTGAAATAATCGCTCCCCTAATACCCAATAATCAGCCTTGTTTAGAATATCACGATTATTTTGAATTAATTCAATCCAATTTAACCAGCTCGCCTCACTACTTACGACCATTTTATAATGAGATAATTGAGTTATACGCTGTTTTATTGTTTCTATAACCTGTTTAGATTGAAACGGACATTGACGCTCATACAGAATAAAGTTCAGAACGTTGTGACCTTGTGAAATAAGGCTATCCATCATAAATTGACGCCCTCCTTCACCACGCCAAAACGCAATTTCAGTTTTAGCATCTAAATTTTTTAAAACTGGCAGGCTCAACATTCCTTCCGATGTTTCAATATCTGGAATAAAACTTTCAACCCCGTAAGACATCAAACATTCTGCCGTCTTCTGCCCTACAGCAATCCACTTTATCTGTATTAAATCATCGAGTGAAATTTGTAATTTTTTTAAATATTTCATGCCAACCTCTACAGCAGTTGGACTCACAACTACAATTACTTTCACATGTAGAAGTTGCTGATACAAATCAATCAAACCATCCGATAAAGGACGTTCAATAAGCTCAAGTAATGGTAGCTCAACAACATCTATAGACCGCTGTTGCAAAGCCATAGTTAATGGCTTTGCACGATCTTGTGGTCGAGTATTAATAAAAAGCATATTAATGTAATGCTTTTAAAAGCTCACCCGCACCCAATGCAAGTAACTCTTGAGCAAGCTGAACACCAAGTCTTTCAGCACCTTCAGGCTGACCTTTTAAGTTAACTTGAAGCAAAGTTTCACCATCGACACTACCAACACGACCTTCAATATAAAGTTGACCATCTTGTAATGTTGCATAGCCTGCAATTGGAACTTGGCAACCACCTTCTAAATAAGCATTAAATGCACGTTCTGCACGGACACAGACATTAGATTCATCATGCATAAGTGGCAAAATAAGATCTAAAATAGCTTGATCATCTTCACGGCACTCTAAGCCCAATGCCCCTTGTCCAACTGCAGGTAAACTTACAACTGGATCAAGGGTATGACGAATACGATCTGCCAATTCCAAGCGCTTCAAACCTGCACTTGCCAAGATAATGGCATCATAATTGCCCGCATCTAATTTAGATAAGCGCGTACCTACGTTGCCACGTAAATCAATAATCTCTAAGTCTGGACGGGCTTTTAAAATTTGGCATTTACGGCGTAAGCTAGACGTTCCAACTTTTGCACCTTGTGGTAAGTCATTAAAACTTGCATAGGTATTTGAAACGAACGCATCTAATGGATCTTCACGCTCGCAAATTACAGCTAATGTTAAGCCTTCAGGCAGTGCCATTGGAACATCTTTCATAGAATGTACAGCAAGATCTGCACGACCATCTAATAAGGCAGCTTCTAATTCTTTTACAAATAAACCTTTTCCACCAATTTTTGCGAGTGGAGTATCTAGAATTTTATCGCCCTGTGTAACAAAAGTAACAAGTTCAACAGTTAAATCTGCATGTAACGCCTCTAAACGCGCACGAATATGTTCTGCTTGCCATAAAGCAAGTGGGCTTTGTCGAGTTGCAATTTTAAGGGTTTTCATTATGCCAACTTAAATAAAATAATTTAGTATGCATGTAAACTTAACTTGAAATCTTAAAAATGCAAGCAAATTGAACTTTTGCTTGTGTCAAAATTTATATTTAAAGTGGTTAAATCTTTTGTAATCGCTCTCTTAATAATGGCAAATGACGACGACTGACGGATAAACGCTCGTCCACTCCATGACATCTCACTTGATATTGTCCTGAACTTACAAGCTCCAACCCTTCTAAAAAGTTGACTGAAACCAATGCATTACGATGAATTCGAATAAATTGTTCACCAAATTCATGCTCAAGATCTTTTAGAGTTTCATCAATAAGAACACTTCCATTCTTATGACGAACAGTGACATATTTTTGATCTGCCAAAAAATAATAAATATTTTCAACAGGTATCAATTCCACACCTCGAAAGGTTTTCGCCACGATTTGTGTGCGTTGATTATTTAGTTCTTCCATATTTTCTTTTTGTTTTATATTACTCAACTGAGCTTGAGTAAGTTTGGTTAATTGATCTAATACGAGTTGTAAATCTTGTTTTAGCACAGGTTTGAGCAAATATCCATCTGCTTGAGATTTAAAAGCATTTAATGCGTATTCATCATAAGCCGTACAGAAAACAATCGCAGGCATTAAACCTAATTCTCGCAACCGCTTGGCACAAACCAACCCATCCATTTCGGGCATTTGAATATCAAGTAAAATAACGTCTGGGCAATAAACTTGTGCAAGTTCAATTGCTTCTTGACCATGTGATGCAGTTGCCACAACTTGATGACCAAGTTGTTCAACTAACTTCGATAATCTTTGGACTGCTAAAGACTCATCATCACAAATCAATATATCCATACTATTATTTACCCAATTCATTTGAAAAATTAAAATAAAGTTAACGCATTATTTATATCTATACTGAACCACGGTTGTATATGTTTGGTTTCCAGAAAATGTTCTAAATTGTACAGAACTTCCATAATATGCTTGTAAGCGCTGCTTAATATTTTTTATTGCAATACCATGATTTTTACGTTGCTCCACATCATTTATTATAAAAGGATTCGTGACAACAATATTGACATGATTGTCCAAAACTTCAACTAATATGCTAATTGTACTTTGAGCTAAAATTTTTTCTACACCATGAAAAATACTATTTTCAAGCAGTGGTTGTAAAGTAAGCAATGGAATTTGTACAAAAGGGAAAACTTGCTTATTTTCAAATTTCCAATCTACATTTAATCGGTCACCTAAACGAATTTGTTCTATTTCTAAATATTTTTGGCAAAGCTCAATTTCATCTGACAAACTTACAAGCTTAAGCTCCTGTAAACTTGCCCGAAATAAACGAGACAAATTTAAAAGCATTTGTTCTGCTTTATCAGGATCTATGGCAATTAAACTAATCACATTATTTAAACTATTAAATAAAAAGTGAGGATGGATCCGTGCTTGTAAAGCATCGACTCTTGAGCGTAATTCACTATGCTGTTGTTGCACCCACTGTTCACGCACATATAAATACCGAAAGCAAAATGCACCCAATAAAATGCCATAACCTAAATGCAAACCAACATGATTAAATAGAACATTTAAAGTTAAATTTTCTAAACTAAAATTTTCACCTAAGTGTTGAAAAAAATTTAACCCCAATGTTGTAGATAAAATAATCAACTGTAAAAGTAAAAAACCAAGAATAAATGATTGTGCCAAATGAACTTTAATCAGTGCTTTTTGAAAATATTCAACCAAAGTCACAAAGCATAAAAGCACCCAATCTATATAGAGCACATATTGAATAAAACGCCCAAAGCTTAGTCCCGACCACCCCTGGGCCTCTGCCAAAACCAAGACCAGTGCCAGTAAAACACTGCCAATAAATAATTCAATTAAATATTGCCAACGACCTATTTTCGTTAAAAAATAGATTGAATGATTTTCCCCCTGCATATGTGCAAAAGTTTGATCAACTTGTTTTTCGGTAACTGTTTCCGAATTTGTTATACTATTGTGCATATTCTCGCTTTTTATTCTATTGAGCCGACATGACCACATCATCTAATTCCTCAAATCCGTCACAAACCCAAACATCGGGTATGTGGGGCGGTCGTTTCTCTGAAGCTACTGATGCCTTTGTTGCAGAATTTACAGCATCTGTTCAATTTGACCAACGCTTTTATAAACAAGATATTGCAGGTTCTATTGCACATGCAACTATGCTTGCAAAAGTTGGTGTTTTAACCGAACAAGAGCGTGATGACATCATCAATGGTTTAAACACAATTAAAGCTGAAATTGAAGCGGGCAACTTCGAGTGGCGCATTGACCTTGAAGATGTTCACATGAACATCGAATCACGCCTAACTCAACGTATTGGCATTACAGGTAAAAAGCTTCACACAGGTCGTAGCCGTAATGACCAAGTTGCAACAGATATCCGCTTATACGTACGCGATGAAATTGATGCAATTTTACAATTACTCGAAAAATTACAAAAAGGCATTTTAAGTCTAGCAGCAAAAAATACTGACACAATTATGCCAGGCTTTACTCACCTTCAAACAGCTCAACCTGTAACTTTTGGTCATCACTTAATGGCTTGGTTTGAGATGTTAGTACGTGACTCTGAGCGCTTAATTGACTGCCGTAAACGTACAAACCGTATGCCATTGGGTTCTGCTGCTCTTGCTGGAACAACTTACCCAATTGACCGTGCTTATACTGCTGAATTGTTAGGTTTTGAAGCTGTTGCTGAAAACTCATTAGATGCGGTTTCAGATCGTGACTTTGGTATTGAATTTAATGCTGCTGCATCTTTAATCATGATGCACTTATCACGCATGTCAGAAGAAATGATTCTTTGGACGTCTGCACAATTTAAATTCGTGAACATTCCTGACCGTTTCTGCACTGGCTCATCAATCATGCCACAAAAGAAAAATCCAGATGTTCCTGAATTAATTCGTGGTAAAACTGGTCGTGTATATGGTGACTTAATGAGTCTATTAACTCTCATGAAGGGTCAACCATTGGCTTACAATAAAGACAACCAAGAAGATAAAGAACCATTATTCGATGCAATCGATACGGTTCGTGGTTCTCTTATGGCATTTGCTGACATGATTCCTGCATTGGTTCCAAACATTGAAATCATGCGTGAAGCTGCTCTTCGTGGTTTCTCAACAGCAACAGACCTTGCAGACTACCTTGTTAAAAATGGCGTTGCATTCCGTGATGCACATGAAATTGTAGGTAAGGCTGTAGCGCTTGGCGTTCAAGAGGGCAAAGACTTATCTGAATTAACATTAGAACAACTTCAACAGTTCTCTGACTTAATTCAAGCTGATGTATTTGAAAAAGCATTAACTTTAGAAGCTTCAGTCAATGCGCGCAACCATATTGGTGGTACTGCTCCTGCTCAAGTAGCAGCAGCAATTGAGCGCGCATATACTCGCTTAGAAAAACTTTACGCTTAAATTTTTACGTTAAATTCGGAGTATTGATATGTCTCGACAAGTATTTTGCCGTAAGTATCAACAAGAAATGGACGCTTTAGATTTTGCACCTTTCCCTGGTGCAAAGGGTCAAGAATTATTTGACACTGTTTCTAAACAAGCTTGGCAAGAATGGTTAAAACACCAAACAACGTTGATTAATGAAAAACGTTTAAATGTATTTGAACCTGATGCAAAAAAGTTCCTCGAAGAACAACGTGAGAAATTCTTCAGTAATGATGAAACTTTAGAGCAAGCTGAAGGTCTAAAGCCTGAGTAAAAATGAAAGCTCTGCTTTTTTTATGCAAGACAAGCGAAGTACGTAATTTAGAATGTCAAAAAGGAGTCTGAAAAGGCTCCTTTTTTAATACTTGATCGAAAGAAAAAATGATCCTTTAAAACAAAAAATAATGTCAAAAAATAAATTTAGACAAAATTAAAAAAGAGACTCTGTTAAAACAGTTTTTTGATGTCTGTTAAAATAACAATCCGATTTAAAATATCTCGAGCACCCCATTAAACCCTAGTGAACTCACAGCTTTTAGATTATTTTTTAATCAAAATTTAAATCAAAAAAAGTTTTTAACCCCCTAAAACCATAAAAAAACTATGTGTTTTTTATGTAATTTTTAGCCATATTTACTTATAAAACATTACATTAGAATACAATAAGCCACATGATTTTTCCTTAATCTATTCCTATAATAATTTCATAGGCGGTACCTATCTCCATTGATACCGATCTAATTTTAATCTCAGACTTCCCCCAAAGTCTGGGATTTTTTTTATCTCTTTTTTAGGATAAAAAAAAGCTCCTAATAATATAGAAGCTTTAAAACTTAGTTTTTAATTAGCTCTCTTGTACTTTTTCTTCAATCACTTTTACATCTGTATGACGAACATCTAAACCTTTCACCATATAAATAACCTGCTCGGAAATATTTCGAGCATGATCGCCAATACGTTCTAAAGAACGAAGCACCCACATTACATTCATCACACGTGAAATATGACGTGGATCTTCCATCATATATGTCATTAATGTACGCATAGCTGACTGATATTCGCGATCGATATCTGCATCTGCAACTAAAACACGTAATGCTTGATCTACATCTAAACGTGCAAAGGCATCTAAAGCATCATGTATCATCACACGTACTTGGTTACCAATATGGCGTGTTTCCATATAACCACGTGGAGAACCACCCTCTTCACACAAGTTTTGCGCGATACGTGCGATTTTGGCAGCTTCATCACCAATACGCTCTAAATCTGTATTTGCTTTTGACATTGCAATGACCATTCGTAAGTCAATTGCAGCTGGATGACGTCGAGCTAAAATTAAAGTCAGTGCTTCATCAATTTCAGTTTCATAACGATTTACAATATTGTCTTGAAACTGTGTTTCTATTGCTAAATTTGCATCTGTATCTAGTAATGAACGAATTGCACTTGCGACCTGTTGCTCAACTAAGCCACCCATCGTCATAAATTTTGTATTTACATCTCTTAGTTCTTCATTAAATTGTGAAGAAATATGATGGTTTAGCACAGGATTGGTTGGACTCAAGGAATACACTCCACGGCAACAGAATTCTAAATTTATAATGCAAAAGATTAAAGCACAACAATGATGAA
The DNA here is from genome assembly GCF_059515885.1 of Acinetobacter sp. FY683. NCBI lineage: Bacteria > Pseudomonadati > Pseudomonadota > Gammaproteobacteria > Moraxellales > Moraxellaceae > Acinetobacter > Acinetobacter sp. FY683. Next base: position 14,739 of record NZ_JCAKNA010000010.1, read on the forward strand.
ACTTTTATGACAAAGTTGAGCATCTTATCTGTTTATTTAAATCAATCTAATAAGTAGATTATTTTGAAATAAGCCACATATTCATTTCCTTTAACACCTGTTCATTTAACTGCCCTACAGATGCTTTCAAGCGTAAAAAATTTACAATGTAATCATATTTAGCATTCAAATACTCTTGCTTGGTAGAAAATGCATTTCGTTGTGCTAAAAGCACGTCAACCATGGTTTTTAGTCCTTCGTTATACTGTGCTTTTGATGCTTTTGATACAATTTCTGAAGACTCCATTGCTGTCTTTCTTGCTTCAATTTTGGCTTGATCCGTCTCAACTTGTAAGTATGATTTTTTGACATCTGTATTTGCTTTTAAAATACTTGCATCAAGTTGTGCTTGTGCTTTTTTTGCATTAACTGATGCTTTTTGCACATTCTTTTTTACGCGCCCACCATTAAAAATATTCCAGTTTACTTCTACACCAATTTGATCAAACTCACCATTTTGTGACATTAAACTTTCAGGACTTTGTTTGGTATATCCATAAGTCCCTACAGCTTCAACTTGAGGATACTTGGCAGCTCGTTCTACACGTACACCATCTTCAGCATATTTATATTGTAATCGAGCTTGTTGCACATTTAAATTTTGAGATTGTGCAAGATCCGTCCAGTCTTTAAGCTTTTCAGGAATTGGCTTTTGAAATTTAAAGTCGCTACGAAGTACAGCCAAATTTTCTTGATATGACCCAATCATTTGTGACAATTGTTCTTGAGCTAAAATTAATTGAATATGCGTTGAAATACGATTTGCTCGTGCATTTTGGTATTGAGCATTTGCTTCACTAACATCACTTTTTGCAATGAGTCCTTCTCTTAACTTAGCATTCATCATATTAAGTTGTTCTAGTAAGGCTTTTTCCTCTTGTAAATAGGCAGCTGTTAAAGCCTGTTGTCTCAACACATTAAAATATGATTCTGAAACATTTAAAATATGATCTTGTTGCTGAACCTTTAAAGTGACTTCACTTAAGCTAATTGAAGTTTTAACCTGTTTAAGCCCTTCCCAAGCATCCCATCTAAACAAAGGCTGTCTTGCCGTAACGGAAGCTTGACGTGTAGTAGATGTTGCCGACATTAAATTGTCAGAATTAATTTCTGGTGCGCCAGGAATCGAAATACTATTCATCTCTTGGCTTTTTCTTGTGATATTTCCAGATATCGTAACTGTTGGTAAAAGATTCCCTTTTGCTAAACCTAAATTTAGTTGATCTGCTTCGTATTGCAAAATATTGGCTTGCCAGTTCGGATCTGAATTTTTAGCACGATCATAAGCATCGACTAAGTCTAGAGCACTAACCCACGGACTTATTACCGCTAAAGATAAAAAACATAAAAAGTTTTTCTTCATTGTTTTATTTAAGCCCTTACCGAATTGAGTCTAGTAACCAAGAACATTTTATATATCCTCAATAACATCATAAATTTTAAAGCTTCAACATCTTTTTTATGTATATTTTTCACTTATTTAAAATATATAGTATTTTCACAATCTATCCATTTTAATGAAATTTGTTACGTTCACTACCATATATTTACGAAATCAACTCACAACTCCACAATCATTTTTCATTATTCAACGCTAAGATTGAAAATGTTTATTTTAGATAATGTCTGTATAAGCTCTAGTGGAATATAAATTTTTTTACATCGCTATTATTCTAAGTATTTTAAGCTCTATGCTTAGCTTAGTTGCATGTCAAAAGTCTGATCCACCACCTATTCAAGTTGAAGAAACTTATGAAGAACCTATCGAACTCGATCTAACAAAACTTTGCAACAATTTAAGCAAAGAAATGCAAGAAATTGATAACACACGTACAACCTTTGCATTAGAACAAATTAATCAAAATTTAAAAATCTGCGTACCTCTTGCAGACTTCAAACATCAAATAGCCTTAATACATTTAAGCAACCAAATGTACGATAATTTCCTTATCGTTAAACGCACGCCAAAAGAGCAAAGTGCTTTTGATTTTTACGCATTAGACATGGCGCAATACCCTACTATTCAACAAAGTCACCAAGAAGAATTTAGTTTAAGAGATCAATATTTACTAAAACACAAAGGACAAGCATATATTGAGCTACATGAAACTGCCCAGCATGAATTAGTTTATAGACGCAATCCGCAGTATCTTGCACGCTTATTTGCACCCTACCTACCTCAAGCTGAACGGATTTTTATTGAAAGCTTAGCACAGCAAAATATGCAAAATACTTTTCATAACCACCACATCACTATCGATGCTAAAGAAATTTCAGATCGTGCTTTATTTTGGGAAAGTTATATAGACCAATACCCTAAAAGCCACTTTATAAAAGAAGCAGAATACTTAAAACAAGCATATACACAGTTATTATTCAAAGGCATGCCTGAAGATCCTGTTTCTAATTCATATTTTGGTGAAGTATCAATTAAAAGCGATCATTTATCTGCAATTCAAAAGCTTGCAAAGTTAAATAACTCTCAACTTGCTGATCAAGCTAGACGCTTTTTAACTTTTATTCAAATCAATCAAGTGGAAAGAAAAAAAATAACCCATGCCGATTATTCAGCATCTCAACTTAATGAATACTTAAAGCTAAAACCTGTTCTAATTAATCAAGATATAGACTGTTTTTCAGATGCAATTTGCCACAAACATTAAGTTTATTTTTTTAAAATATCACACCAACCTCACAAAATTAGATGAAGATTAAACAGCCACTGTTTTTCAATTGACTTCATGCTAATATCCGCACATCGCTTGACGGAGCGCGAGTAAAAACTCGCTGAGATCACCTAAATAATTCCCAAAGGTTTTATTTGATGGTGAGTACCGTTGAACCTGATCAGGTTAATACCTGCGTAGGAATCAAGCCAACCGACAAACCGAAGCCCCAATTTATCTCAATTTTACAAGATAAATATGCCACGTTTTTGGTCGTGCTTGATTCGTTGATTTCATTCATAAGGATCATTGCAATGAACCAATTAACGAATCTCACTGCTTCTGAAATTTCTGCTCAACATGAGCAAGATGCTAAAGATTTAACTCGAATTTTACCTGCCTCAAAAAAAGTATATGTTCAAGGTTCACGCCCTGATATTCGCGTGCCTATGCGTGAAATTGAACTAACAGATACACCTACAGGCTTAGGCGGTGAAAAAAACCCACCTCTTATGGTATATGACACTTCTGGCGTTTATACCGATCCAAATGTGACTATTGACCTTAAAAAGGGTTTACCCAATGTTCGTGAAACATGGATTGAAGAACGTGAAGATACAGAGCTCTTAGAAACCCTCACTTCTCAATTTGGGCAAGAACGCTTAAAAGATATTCGTACAGCAGATATTCGTTTTGCACATATTCAAAAACCAAGACGTGCTAAATCTGGCAAAAATGTCACGCAAATGCATTATGCAAAACAAGGCATTATCACACCAGAGATGGAATACATTGCCATTCGCGAAAACCAAAGACAGCGTGAAGGTGTAGATATGCGCCAACATGCAGGACAAAACTTTGGGGCGCAAAATTTACGTGAAATAACACCTGAATTTGTTCGCCAAGAAGTTGCGTCAGGACGTGCCATTATTCCTGCAAACATTAACCATCCTGAATGTGAACCCATGATTATTGGTCGTAATTTTCTTGTGAAAATTAATGCCAATATTGGTAATTCGGCACTTGGCTCTAGCATTGATGAAGAAGTTTCAAAAATGACATGGGCAACACGTTGGGGTGCAGACACCATTATGGATTTATCGACAGGGAAAAATATTCATGAAACCCGTGAATGGATTATTCGCAACTCCCCTGTTCCTATTGGTACTGTTCCTATTTATCAAGCCTTAGAAAAAGTAAATGGTGTTGCTGAAGATTTAACATGGGAAATTTTTAAAGACACGCTGATTGAACAAGCAGAACAAGGCGTAGACTACTTCACCATTCATGCAGGTGTACTTTTAAGATATGTACCACAAACTGCAAATCGCCTAACAGGAATTGTTTCACGTGGTGGTTCAATCATGGCGCAGTGGTGTTTAGCACATCATCAAGAAAACTTCCTATATACACATTTCGAAGAAATTTGCGAAATTATGAAAGCTTATGATGTTTCATTTAGCTTAGGCGATGGCTTACGCCCTGGTTGTGTTCAAGATGCTAACGATGAAGCACAATTTAATGAACTACGAACCTTAGGGGAATTAACTCATAAAGCTTGGGAACATGATGTTCAAGTGATTATTGAAGGTCCAGGTCATGTACCAATGCACATGATTAAAGAAAATATGGACTTACAGCTTGAGGTTTGTAAAGAAGCACCTTTTTATACGCTTGGTCCATTAATAACAGATATCGCACCAGGCTATGATCACATTACCTCCGCTATTGGCGCTGCGATGATTGGTTGGTACGGTACAGCCATGCTTTGCTATGTCACACCCAAAGAACACTTAGGCTTACCAAATAAGAAAGATGTAAAAGATGGCATCATCACCTATAAAATTGCAGCACATGCAGCAGACCTTGCAAAAGGACACCCAGGATCTCAAGCACGTGATAATGCCCTTTCAAAAGCACGTTTTGAGTTTAGATGGGATGATCAGTTTAACTTAAGTTTAGATCCTGACACTGCTCGTAGTATGCACGATGAAACTATGCCCAAAGAAGCTCATAAATCTGCTCACTTTTGTTCGATGTGCGGACCTAAATTTTGCTCAATGAAAATCACACAAAATGTGAGAGAGTATGCTCAAAATCAAAATGCTGAGATTAATTCCGAGCAAAACAATCAAGAAATTGAAATAGGTCTCCAAGCTATGAGTGACGCGTATTTGGAACAAGGACAAAAGTTGTACCATAAAGTCTAAATGAGCAAAAAATAGTTTGTATTCATATTGTTTTCAGTTAGGATAAAATAAGATTTCATTTATCCTAATGAATAAATTATGAATATTATTAAACAAGCAACTTATGGAATTAACGATTATAAAATTCAGAAACGTGAATATATATTTCGAGGTTTTATCCAAGTTGAAAAAGTGAGTTTATCTCATCAATTGTTTAATAAAACTTCATATACACCAACTATTCAGCGTGAACTCATTCATCGCCCTGAAGCAGCAGGTGTTCTACTTTATGATGATGAACAGCAAAAATTTGCTTTAATTGAACAGTTTCGAGTAGGTGCTATGGATGATGAACACTCTCCATGGCAACTTGAAATTATTGCAGGTGTACTCGATGGTGATGAATCACCTGAAAATTGCATTCGCAGAGAATCTCTAGAAGAATCAGGATGTGAAGTAGATGCCTTAGAACATCTCTTCACGTTCTACCCATCTGCTGGGGCTTGTTCAGAGCTTTTTCACTTATATAGTGCAAAAGTAAAATTACCAAAAGAAGGGGGCATTTTTGGTATGCCAGATGAGGGAGAAAATATCCAACTTCATCTAATCTCCTACCATGACTTAAACACATTTTTAACCAATGGACGTTTAAGAAATGCACCCGTTATTATGGCTTTACAATGGTTAAAACAATACATTAAAACCAAACAAAATGTCTAAAGGGGATGGGCATGGCTTTAACAGAAAATAATAATCAAAAAGATTTAACAGTCATACAAATCTCAGATACCCATCTGATGAATAAAGAACACCTAGAATTTTTACAAATGAACCCATTTGTGACTTTTCATGCCGTTATTGATGATATTCAACAAAAATATCCAAATGTAAATTCTATATTCCATACTGGCGACTTAGCTCAAGTCCCTGTTTCTGAAACTTACGATACTTATGTCAATTTCATGGGGCACACAGGAATTCCATTTTATCAAATTCCCGGAAATCACGATCAAGCCGAGTTGTTCCCTTTTCACCTCAATCAGAATCAAGCTCATGCCATTCAACTAGGTGTATGGACATTTATTTTACTTAATAGTGCCGTAAAAAATCAGATTCATGGCTGGATTGATGATGAACAACTACAGCAACTTGATCAACTGCTTATAGAACATAAAAATCAACATATTATTATTACCTGCCATCATCATCCTTTAGAAATGGATTCTCGTTGGATTGATAACCACAAACTCAAAAATAGCGAAAGTTTTACTGAAATATTCAAAAAGCACTTAAATATTAAAATGGTGCTTTTTGGACATGTCCATCAAGAATCACTTAACCTTTGGAATAATATCCATTTTTATTCCACACCCTCAACTTGCGTGCAATTCAAACCTAAAAGTGAACAGTTTGCATTAGATGACACAGCGCCCGGATATCGTGTACTACATTTAAAAGAAGATGGTACTTTTAGTACAAAAGTACACCGAGTTGAAGCATTCAAACCTAAAATAAATTTAAAAATTTCAGGCTATTAACTTTTAATTTTGTAGTGAATGCTTTATTTTATTGCCTGCAAAAGAAGGAATGAGGGGTCAAATCCAAAACATCAAAGACTATCAAAATACATAAAAAGTCTATATGATGACGACCCCCAAAGAACGTTTATCTATGTGGGGAGTGTGGAAACAGACACTTGCATATCACCATATTTTTTGCGTATTGATATACGTATATGATGAGGAATGCCTTACATGGCGAATGACAATCAAAATCAAGTCTTGGACGAGCAAACAAATATTGTAGAAGAAAAATCTGCAAAAAAAGTGCGTAAACCAAAGTCAAAAGCATCAGAAAGCGGTCCAGCTGCTAGCTTATTTGGTATTGAGCCTTATCAGCCTAAAAAAAATGAAGAGTACATGTCTGAAGGACAGCTTGAACACTTCCGCAAAATTCTTTTAGCGTGGAAAGAAGAATTGATGTCTGAAGTAGATCGTACTTTGAATACAATGCAGGATGAAAATACTGCACTTCCAGACGTAAATGACCGTGCTACTCAAGAAGAAGAGTTTGCGATTGAACTACGTACACGCGACCGTGAACGTAAACTCATCCGTAAAATCGAGCAATCTATTGAAGCAATTAAAAACGATGACTATGGTTTCTGTGAAACTTGTGGTATCGAAATTGGTTTGCGTCGTTTAGAAGCACGTCCAACTGCAACACTTTGTATTGACTGCAAAACTTTAGCAGAGATCAAAGAGAAGCAAAATAACGGTTAATTGTGACTGTTGAGAATTCTTCAGCCGAGCTTAACTCCCTTGCGGAGCATGCTCCTCTTGCGCAAGAACGAAACAATGTTTCGCTAAATCGCTACTCAGGTCGGTTCGCGCCATCGCCAACCGGCCCTTTGCATTTTGGATCTTTAATAACGGCAGTTGCAAGTTACTGCGATGCCAAAGCCAATAAAGGTCTTTGGCATGTTCGTATTGAAGATACAGACATCCCTCGTATTTATCCTGGAAGTGAAGCACATATTCTTCGTGCAATAGATGCTTTTGAATTTAAGCCCGATTCAGACATCATTTTTCAAAAAGATCGTTTAGATATTTATGAAGATGTCATTCAACAGCTACATCAAGAAAACAGCGTCTATGCCTGTCAATGCACGCGAAAAATGCTTGGTTCTAATCATATTTATGCAGGAACCTGTCGAGATCTCGCTCTTCCCTTTCATGACCAAGCCATTCGTGTGAAAGTATCCAATACTGATATTTGCTTTCAAGATCATCTTCAAGGACAACATTGCTCAAATTTAGAAAAAGACCTTGGTGATTTTGTTTTAAAACGTCGTGATGGAATTATTAACTATCAATTGGCTGTTGTAGTAGACGATTATTTACAAGGAATGACGCATGTCGTTCGAGGTGCAGACTTACTTGATAATACTGAACGACAAATTTGGTTGGGTGACTTGTTAAACTACCCACGTCTGGAATATATCCATTTGCCACTTGCTATGAATGATTCTGGACAGAAGCTATCTAAACAAAATATGGCTCAAGCCCTTGATTTAACAAAACCATCTGAATTGCTTCAACAAGCACTACATGCACTCAAGCAACCTGCCGTTGAATTAGACCAACCTCACAGAATGTTGCAACAAGCCATTGCTCAATGGAGTTTAGAACGTATTCCGCATTGTACGCAATTAGACGGTATTTACATCTAAATAGAGCCATAAAAAACCGAGCATCAATGCTCGGTTTTTAAATTTATTTTTTATTAAAAACTTGATTCTTCGCGACTTGCATTTTTATCATGTGTGGTGGATTCAATTTTCAAAATCAAACTAATCATTACTGCACACACAATTAACGATGAACCACCATAGCTAATAAATGGTAGTGTTAAACCTTTAGTTGGCAACATTCCCATATTCATACCTGCATTTACAAGTATCTGCATAAGGAAAATAATACTAATACCATATGCCAAATAACCTGCTCTTAAATACTGGTTTTTTAAGGCACGGTGTCCAATTAAAATACAGCAAACTAGCATGATAAATGAAAGTGTGAGAACTGTTGAAATACCTAAAAAGCCAAACTCCTCACCCAAAATTGCAAGCATAAAGTCTGTATGTGCTTCAGGTAAATAAGACATTTTTTGAATACTATGTCCTAAGCCAACACCTGACCACTCTCCTCGTCCAAATGCCATAAGTGCATTAGAAAGCTGATAACCAGCCCCTAAAGGATCACTCCAAGGATTAGAAAATGACATTAAGCGAGCTAAACGGTAAGGCTCAAACAACACAAGAAAAACAAATGCAGCAATAATGGCACCAAAGGCAATCGCAAACTGAATCAATGGTGCACCTGCCAAAAAGAAAACACCCAGCATGGTTAACGCAATAACAACTGTTGCCCCTAGATCAGGCTCTGCCATGACCAAGCCAACCGTCGCAGCCATAATAATACCAAGACGAATAAGTCCTTTAATATTATTCCGTACCTCTTCTGCACGCCTTACCACATAATCTGCAGTAAAGATTGCCATCATCAGCTTAGCAACTTCAGATGCTTGTAAAGTAAAGCCTGCGACACGTATCCATCGTTTTGAACCATTTACTTCTGTACCAACAACTAAAACGGCAGTCAGTAAAACAATGGTAATAATCCACAAAAAAAACGTGTTGTTAAACCATAAATTGAGTGGAAATCTATATGCAACTAATGCTGCTACAGATGCTACAAAAATAGAAATACTATGTCTTGTCACATAATGAAATGGGTTTTCATGCATGCGGTCTGCATAAGGCATAGATGCTGAAGCCACCATAACAGTTCCAAAGCAAAGTAAAGCCAATACACAAAAAATCAATACATTACGAACATTAACTTCAGCAGGCAACTTAGGTGCCCACTGATCATATATTTGATTTATTTTATTGATAGTTGTCTGAGCAAACCCAGCCATATCAGTCTTCCTATTATTCTTAGTTTAGTTCGTTGACTAGTTCTACAAACTGATGTCCGCGTTGCGGATAGCCCGTAAACATATCAAAACTTGCACATGCTGGTGAAAGTAAAACAACATCATTGGCTTGCGTATTTTGCTGACATAATTCAACACTTTCTTTAAATGTTGTGGCATGTAAAAGTGTTGTTGTACCTGTAATTGCTTTTTCAATGATCGCAGCATCTTCACCAATCAATACTGCAACCTTAGCATATTTACTTAAAGAATCACGTAATGCAGTAAAGTCCTGCCCTTTACCTTGCCCACCTAAAATAATCGCAACCTTTCCGCCTTTTGCTTCAATTGCAGCACCTAAGCCATCAATTGCAGCTAAAGTCGCACCAATATTCGTCCCTTTAGAATCATTATAATAACGAACACCATGTACTTCTCTAACAAATTCACAACGATGCTCTAGACCCTTAAATGTCTTTAATGTTTCAAGCATTGTGTCCAAAGGTAAACCAATTGCTTCGCCTAACGCTAAACATGCCAAAGCATTTGCTACGTTATGTGTACCTTGAATATACATATCTGAGCTTTTTAATAATCGCTCACGACCACGTGCTAACCAAATTGTGCCATCCGTATCTTTCAAAACGCCAAATTGATTCATGTCTGGTGCATTTAGACCAAAACTTTGCATTGGGGTTACATCTGGAACCAATGGACGAGTTAATGAATCATCACGGTTATAAACAACTTTTTTAACACCTTGGAAAATACGATGCTTCGCTGTGTGATAACCAAACATATCACCATGACGATCTAAATGATCTTCACTCATATTTAGAACCACAGCGACATCAGCATTTAAGTTTGATGTTGCTTCAAGCTGAAAGCTAGAAAGCTCTAGAATATAAAGCTCAGGATCATCATTGGTTAAATCGAGTGCTGGACGTCCTAAATTACCACCTACTGCAACTTTTTTACCTGCTGCTTGCGCCATAATACCCATTAAAGTCGTAACGGTACTTTTTGCATTCGAGCCTGTAATTGCCACAATCGGCTTATCTGTCGCACGGCGTAAAATCTGAATTTCACTTACAACAGGAATACCTTTATTTAGGACTTGCTGAATTTGTTCAATTTTCGGATCTAATCCGGGACTAATAACAACTTCTTCAGCAGATAACAAAAGTTCTAAATCGAGTTGACCAAAACTTGTTTGAATTTCAGCGGGAATTTGATCATGTCCAGGAGGATTTTCACGTGAATCTGTCACCGCAACACGATAACCATGTTTATGCAAAAAATTAACGGCTGCCACACCTGAAATACCTAACCCAGCAACGACCTTTAAACCACCACGCTGTATCAACATTTTTGCACCATAGTTTGGATATATTTTAGAACTGCTGAAATGTTAGCACTTTGATGTTTTATTTGCTTTTTCTGTTTTAACTTTCTTTTCATTTTTTTGTGTCAGTGCGTAAAAAAGCCATCTGTTTAGATGGCTTTTTATAATCAAATCAATATAACTATATTTATTACTTCCACTTTACTGCTTGAACTTCAGTTTTTTGTGCTTTTGGCTCTTCAGATGCCGAGCAGCCACAGCCACCACCGCAACCTGTAGCCATAGCTGGTTTCAACCATTTTGCTAAAGTTGTCCATCCTTTTGCATCGCATACATTTGAAAGTGACATAAAGACTGAAGTTGATGTTTTAGGAAAAACTTTCTTAAAAACAACAATCGCACTCCAAATGACCAATACTGCAACAATTAGAATTTCAATCATTTCAATCTCCTTTCACTTCATTAAGGTTAAACGAACTTAGCCCAAATAATGTGAAGCAATTTGATAAGTGAAGAATGACATCATGTATGCCAATCCAAATAAATATAGCGTCATAACACTAACTGTTTTCCACGAACCTGTCTCACGTTTCACTGTTGCTAGCGTCGCTAAACAATGCGGCGCATAAATAAACCAAACCAGCAAAGACAAACCTGTTGCTACAGACCAGCCTAAATCTCCACCACTAATTAATGTCGTTAAGCTCTGAGAAACTGCATCTTCATCTACTGCAGATAAGGCATATACCGTACCCAAAGCAGCCACAACAACTTCACGTGCAGCCATTGCAGGAATTAAAGCAATACAGATCTGCCAGTTAAAACCTAATGGTGCAAAAATCGGCTGAATTAAATGCCCCAACATACCCGCAAATGAGTAGTCAATATCTGGCATTGTTGCGCCTTCAGGCGGTTGTGGGAATGTGCACAAGAACCAAAGTAAAATAGAAAGCGCAAAGATGATACCACCCACACGTTTCAAGAAAATTTTGGCACGGTCTAATAAACCAATCCAAACACTCTTTAAATCTGGAAAACGGTAACTTGGTAATTCCATGAGTAAAGCATGTTGTGACTTATCTTTTTGGAAGAACTTAAGTACAGTTGCAACCACAAGAGCACTCACAATACCCGCCATATACAGACCAAATAGCACTAGACCTTGTAAGTTAAACAAGCCCCATACTTGATATTCAGGTATAAATGCAGCAATTAACAAAGCATATACAGGTAAACGAGCCGAACACGTCATGAGTGGTGCAACAAAAATTGTAGTTAAACGATCTCGTGGATCACTAATACTACGTGTTGCCATAATGCCCGGAATGGCGCAAGCAAAACTCGAAAGCAATGGAATAAATGCACGACCACTTAATCCTGCTTTGTACATCAATTTATCAAGTAGGAATGCAGCACGTGGTAAATAACCCGACTCTTCCAAAACAAGAATAAAAAAGAACAGAATTAAAATTTGTGGCAAGAACACCACAACACCACCAGCACCCGCAATAATGCCATCAACAATTAAGCTATTAAGCAATGGTTGCGAGATAAATCCTCCAACAAACTCACCCAACCAGCCAAAAAAGCCTTCAATACCATCCATAAATGGTGCAGCCCAAGCAAAAACGGCTTGGAATACAACAAACATCATCACGGCTAAAGTAATTAAACCAAGAACAGGATGTAAGAAAATTTTATCTAAGAAATCTGAACGCTTATCTTCGTGATCTACAAAATGAACTACATCATTTAAAATCGTTGCAACTTTTGAGTGGTTATCACCTGTTAAACCGCTTAATTCGGTATGTGGAGCAACATATTTTCCTTGATCCAGTGCATTCATCAGGTTCTCAATACCTGTATTACGAATAGCAACTGTTTCAACAACAGGCACACCTAAACGCTCAGCAAGCTTTTGCGTATTAATTTGCATACCACGACGACGTGCTTCATCCATCATGTTTAAAACAACTAAAATTGGGCGACCCAATTCAATCATTTCTAACACTAAGCCCAAATGCAGACGTAAATTTGTTGCATCCACAACACATAAAAATGCGTCTTGATTGCCTTCTTCTGCAATTTTGCCTTGAACTACATCACGAGTAATGGCTTCATCTGGACTGGTTGCTTCTAAGCTATATGCACCTGGCAAATCGAGCACACGCACAGGCTTACCAGAAGGCAAAGTGAATTGACCTACTTTACGCTCAACAGTTACGCCTGCGTAGTTCGCCACTTTCTGGCGTGTACCTGTTAAATGGTTAAATAGCGAGGTTTTACCACAGTTTGGATTACCTACGAGGGCAATACGTAATGCATCACTCATGCAGATACTCCTTCGATTTCAATTTTTTCGGCTTCAACTTTACGCAAAGCAAAACGTGTAAATCCAATTTGAATTAAAATTGGATCACCACCAAAAATACCTTTGGTAATAACCTCTACAGTTGTACCCGGAATAAAACCTAATGTTTCCAAACGGCTCGCCACAAGATCTTGTGAGCTTTCATCAACCAAAGCACGATGTACTTTATGAATGACAGCTGTTTGTTTAACTTTCAACTCAGATAAACGCACGCATCTAACCCTAAATATTTTTGAACAGTATACAAGCAAATGAGAATAATTCACAAATCAGATTCGATTCCAATTCTCACCTATTTTCCACCATCGACAGTTTGATATAATTAAATTACAGTAAGAAAAATCAATAATTTTATCGATTTGAAATACTTAAAGTTGATTCCTTTATGTTAAACAAAAAGCCACGTATTCCCACTGCTGTCAGCATTCCTGAAGAATTTAGTTTTTTACAAGGCTTTAAAGATTATCTTATTGCTCAAACTGTGAGCCCTCATACTCGTAATGCCTACTTGTCTGATCTTATTCAAGCAAGTGAGTTACATAAATCTGCCATGCCAACTTGGACGAGTGATGATATTTCTGACATTCTTTTAGAATTAACCAAGCAAGGAAAAAGCCCTCGGTCTATTGCTCGAACACTTTCCGCATTACGCTCTTTCTTTAAATTTTTAAGAGAGCAAAAACTCCGTAACGATAATCCTGTTGCTACACATAAAACCCCTAAATTGGGTCGAGCCCTACCAAAAGATTTATCTGAACAAGATGTTGAAGCACTTATTCAAGCACCAGATACCAATACAGCACTAGGTTTACGTGACAGAGCTATGTTTGAGGTTTTATATGCGTGTGGCTTACGCGTATCTGAACTCATTAATTTACGTTTGGAACTCATTAATTTAAAACAAGGTTATGTACGTATTGTCGGTAAAGGAAATAAAGAACGGCTTGTTCCATTAGGACAAGTTGCTTCAGATTGGATTGAACAGTATTTGAATGCTGCCCGCCCTGCACTCTATAAAAGTTCAACAGATTATTTATTTTTAACACAGCATGGCGGCATTATGAGTCGACAAAATTTCTGGTATGCCATTAAGCGTTATGCTCTACAAGCAGGAATTTCCACCGAACTTTCTCCGCATACGCTTAGACATGCATTTGCAACACATTTACTCAATCATGGTGCAGATTTACGAGTGGTACAAATGCTTCTTGGACATAGTGATTTATCGACAACTCAAATTTATACCCATGTGGCTCAAGTCCGTATGCAGCAACTACATGCTCAGCATCATCCACGTGCTTAGATACATAAAGACTTCATTTTTTAGACCAAGAAGTTTTATCTAAAGTTCAGAATTTTGTTATTCTATTTGTCTATTTTATATCTACAAAGAAGAAAGGGTTACCTATGACTTTTACCCGCTCTAAACTTTTTATCGCATCTGCTATTGCAACAACAATGGCTTTAAGCGCATGTTCAAATGCAAATAACGATGAAAATAAGCAAGCTCCATTAACTGCGAGTACGCCTGCTACGGGTGAGGCTTCTAATCTTTCTGAAAGAAATGCTCAACAACGTTTAATTACAACATTAGGCGAACATTTCAAAAAAGTAGGTATTCCTGCAAAAGTTTTAGATGTCAAAGTAACTGAAGTGCCAAACTTATATTGGGTTAGCTTAGAAGGTATGCCTGCTGTTTATGCAACCAGCGATGGTAAATATATTATTCAAGGTGACATTGTACGTTTGGGCGATACGCAATTACACAACGTGAGTGACAATCTGCAAGCAGAAGCAAATAAAAAATTGCTTTCTAAACTCAACACCAAAGATTTAATTGTTTATAAAGCAAAAGGTAAAACGAAGCATGTGGTTTATGTCTTTACCGATGTAAGCTGCCCGTATTGCCATAAACTACACGAACACATGAGCGAAATTAATGCCAAAGGTATTGAAGTACGCTATATCGCATGGCCACGTGGCGAACAGTTTATGCCTGCTATGGAAAGCGTATGGTGTAGTTCAGATCGTCAAGCTGCTTTTGACCAAGCAATTGCCAATGAACAACTTGCTCCTGCAACATGCAAAAACCCTGTTCAAGAACAATATAAATTGGGCTTAAATATGGGCGTAAATGGTACACCTGCAATTTATAATGCAGATGGTGTTTACCTTGGTGGCTACCTCACTCCAGAAGAGCTAGACACCCGCTTAAATAACTAATATTTATATATTAACTTACTGTTTTTTATGGGTAGAGATAAAGTTATTTTTACCCTAGAGTCCTAGCGTTTTTTTAGCTATGATCTAGACTCGCTTATAAACGATTAAATTTTGGAGTGTGACGTGAAACCAGTTCGTCTGGCAATCCTCGGTCTAGGGACCGTAGGTGGTGGTGCCCTTAAACTCTTACAAGAAAATGCTGCTGAAATTAGACGTCGCACAGATCGTGAAATTCAAATTACCCATGTAGGTACTCGTCGTCCACGTCCAGATTTAAACCTTGCTGACTCAGTCAAGCAAAGTTCAGATTTAATGGATATCGTACGCCAGCCCGATGTTGATGTTGTTGTTGAAGTAATGGGTGGTATTCATCCTGCTTACGAACTCATCATGGAAGCAATGAAACACGGTAAACATGTTGTTACTGCGAACAAAGCTTTGCTTGCAGAACACGGTACTGCCCTATTTAAAGCTGCCGATGAATATAAAGTTCAAATTGCATATGAAGCAGCTGTTGCGGGTGGTATCCCAATTATTAAAGTTATCCGTGAAGGCTTAGCTGCAAACCGTATTGACTGGCTTGCAGGTATCATTAATGGTACAGGCAACTTCATTCTTTCAGAAATGCGCGAAAAAGGTCGTACTTTTGATGACGTGCTTAAAGAAGCTCAAGAACTTGGCTATGCAGAAGCAGATCCAACTTTTGATGTTGAAGGTATTGATGCTGCACACAAGCTAACACTCCTTGCTTCAATTGCATTTGGTATTCCATTGCAATTTGACAAAGTATTTACTGAAGGCATTAGCAAAATTACAGCACAAGATGTGAAATATGCCGAAGACCTAGGCTTCCGCATCAAACACCTTGGTATTGCTCGTCGTGCCGAATCAGGTATTGAACTACGTGTTCACCCTACACTTATTCCTGAAGATCAACTCATTGCCAATGTAAATGGCGTGAAAAATGCAGTTTTGGTTCAAGCCAATGCCGTTGGTCCTACACTGTATTATGGTGCGGGTGCGGGTGCGGGTCCAACAGCTTCAGCTGTGGTTGCCGATGTTGTTGATATCGTACGTGACATCTCTTATACAGAAGATGGTGCAGGCACAATTCCACAACTTGCTTTTGAAAATCTGACCGACTTACCTATTTTAAGTCGTGAAGAAATGACAACAGGTTATTACATCCGCATCAACGCAGAAGACCAAACTGGTGTTCTGGCTGACGTTACGAGCATTTTAAGCCGTAACGGAATTAGCATTGATGCAATCATGCAGCAATCTCGCTTAAAAGATCTTATTCCTATCGTAATTTTGACAGATCCTGTTAAAGAATCGAAAATGGATGAAGCTCTTCAACAAATTCAAGCATTACCAGTGATTCGTGGCGAAATTGTACGAATTCGTTTAGAATCGCTTGATAATTAATCGGGTCAAGGGGATATCTTCCCCTTGCCAAGCTCTACACACAATTGGAACATCATCATGTCGAATGCCAATCGTTATACTGGTTTAGTTGACCGCTATCGCGACCGTTTACCAGTGTCTGCAACTACCCCTGCCGTATCACTAGGCGAAGGTAATACCCCACTGATTAAGCTTGCAAATATTCCGCGCATTATTGGCAAAAATGTTGAAATTTATGTGAAGTACGAGGGCTTAAACCCGACTGGTTCATTTAAAGACCGTGGTATGACCATGGCGGTTACAAAAGCAGCTGAGGAAGGCTCTAAAGCAATTATCTGTGCATCTACAGGTAATACTTCTGCTGCGGCTGCTGCATATGCTGCCCGTGCAGGTATGAAAGCGTTCGTTTTAATCCCTGAAGGCAAAATTGCGATGGGTAAAATGGCGCAAGCGATGATGTATGGTGCAATCACTATGCAAATTCGTGGCAACTTTGATGACGGCATGCGCCTTGTTAAAGAAATTGCAGATAAAGCACCTGTAACAATCGTAAACTCAATCAACCCTTACCGCTTGCAAGGTCAAAAGACCATTGCTTACGAAATTGTTGATGAATTAGGTCGTGCACCTGACTACCACTGCCTACCTGTAGGTAACGCGGGTAACATCACTGCACACTGGATGGGTTATACAGAAGCTGTTGCAAACCAACCTGCTGGCGAATTTGAACAAGTTGTTTACGATCCTGCTACAGATGCATTCACAGGCCCAAAACCTGCTGGCTTACCAATTATGGCAGGCTACCAAGCTTCTGGTGCAGCACCTTTCTTACGTGGTGCTCCTGTTGAAAATCCAGAAACAATTGCAACTGCAATTCGTATTGGTAATCCACAAAGCTGGAACCATGCTAAAGCTGTAGTACGTGATTCAAAAGGTTGGTTCGATGAACTAACTGATGCTGAAATTTTAGAAGCTCAACGCTTACTTTCTATGTATGAAGGCGTGTTTGTTGAACCTGCTTCTGCTGCGTCTGTTGGCGGTGCAATCCGTGATATTAAAGCGGGCAAAATTGCTGAAGGTTCAGTAATTGTTTGTACTGTTACAGGTAACGGTCTAAAAGACCCTGACACGGCTATTAAGCAATGTTCTGATGCTGTAATGCTTTCAATTGATGCAACTTTAGAACAAGTTCGTGATTCAATTTTATCTAATATGTAACTTACATTTAGATCAAAATAAAAAAGCCCTGCATTTGCAGGGCTTTTTTATATAAGTCATTTAAGTGTTGAGTCAACTTAAATGACTTTGTTAAATTAAACGCGTTTTGGTAACTGACTTGTCCAATTCATTAAACGAATAGCATCGTCATTACGTGCTTGTGTATTGTTTGCACCTAAAATCACAACAACGGCAGGACGGTTATTTAACGTCGTATGCATAACTACACAACGACCCGCTTCATTAATATATCCAGTTTTTGAAATATTAATATTCCAACCACCATTACGAACCAAAGCATTCGTATTATTCGATTTTAGTACACGGTAACCCAAGTTAAAATCATATGTTGGTGTTGTTGAAAACTGACGAATAACACTATATTGCGATGCAGCAGAAACCAAAATACCTAAATCACGTGCTGAAGCAACATTACGTGGGTCTAAACCGCTTGATTCTACATAATGTGTAGATGTCATACCCAAGCTACGTGCTTTCGCATTCATCGCAGCATAAAACGCATTACGACCACCTGGATAAGTACGTGCTAAAGCTGCCGCAGCAGGATTTTCAGACTTCATTAGAGCAAATAATAAAACCTCAGCACGGTTCATCTTATCGCCAACACGTAAAGTAGAACTTGAATTTTTACCGCCTGCACCTGCAAAATCAATTTGCTGTAACGTAATCTGTTCAGACATATTTAAACGAGCATCTGCTGTGACTACAGCAGTCATTAACTTAGTAATAGATGCAATAGGAAGAGCTGTATTGGCATTTTTGCCAAATAACACTTCACCTGTTTGAGCATCCATAACTAAAGCAGCTCGTGCATTTACTGAAGGTTGATTTGAATAACTTGATGTATCTAAAATTTGAACTGTTTTAGGTGCAGACTGTGCAGCTGAGCCACTTCGAACAGTTGTTGTCACATTTACTGAACCTTTAGGTGATGGTTCACTAAATGATGTTGATGTAGTAGATACATCTTCATTTAACAACAAATTGGCTTCTTCAGATGACCAACTAATATTTGCCTGCCCCGAATTCCCTGAAGAATTCATCACAATTTCAGCAAATCCTGTTGAACTCAAACAAAGAAGTAATGATGCTCCCAAAGCACTCATTAACACTTTTTTAGTATTTTTCACGAATATTTACTCAACTTATGGAGGTAATATACATTTGCTTATTACCTCAAATATACCTTACATTTAGCACAAAAGAATGAGCAATATATCGCCCATTTATAATTGCACCGATGTTTTCAATTAATATTGATAATAGGATTGCTAATTTTGTCATTTCATTGCAAGCTTATTTTGCGATATGTAACAAAAAAGATGAATAAATTAGAGGGAGATTGCTGGTGATCACAGTTTTAGTAGTAGATGATCATGAGTTGGTACGCACTGGCATTTGTAGAATGCTAGAAGACCATGCTGAAATTGATGTCATTGGCCAAGCTGAATCTGGTGAAGAAGCAATTAATCTCATCCGTCAAAATGCACCAAATGTCGTCCTACTCGATGTCAATATGCCTGGTATTGGTGGTGTTGAAACAACACGTCGCTTATTACAGTCATCACCCGATACAAAAGTCATTGCAGTCAGTGGTTTAGCAGAAGAACCTTATCCATCTTTATTATTAAAAGCAGGCGCTAAAGGTTACATTACTAAAGGTGCTCCCGTTACAGAAATGGTACGTGCAATTAATAAAGTAATGCAAGGTGGTAAGTACTTTAGTGCAGATATTGCAGAGCAGTTGGCAAGTTCGTATTTATCGGATACACAACAATCTCCATTTGACAGCTTGTCTGAACGAGAAATGCAAGTTGCTATGATGGTTGTAAATTGCATTAGCACTCAAGAAATTGCCGATAAACTTTTCGTAAGTGTAAAAACAGTTAACACTTACCGTTACCGTATTTTTGAAAAATTAAGTATTGATAGTGATGTAAAACTTACACATTTAGCAATGCGCTATGGGTTAATTAAACCTTAAATGGGGTAAAAACTGACAACAATATGTATTCTAATTACAGCAATTCTGAGCTTAATAGATACCGTTTAGGGCTATGGTATGGAATATATCGCCTTACCATTGCTCTTTGCTTATTTTTTGTATTCTTTATTACCTATCAAAACTTACAGCATGACTATGGTCACCCTTTACTTTATTTAATATCTATTTGTATTTATATATTTTTTAGTTTTGTTCAACTACTAGTTTATAAGTTTTCTTCATCTCATTTTGCTCGACAAATTACATTATTTTTTGCATTAGATGTTTTACTTTTTAGTGCTCTCACTTTTGCTTCAGATGGCCCAAGTCTTCACATTAGCCTATTATTTGTAATTGCTATTTTTGTAGCATCTCTACTTTTAGAGGCAAAAAAAGCGCTACTGATCACTCTAGTTGCTGTTATTAGTGTGGTTTATCAGCAATTTTTAAGCGGTTTTTTTTCCTTTAAATCGCTTAATAATTTTAGTATTAGCGCACTTCTCGCAATTTTATTTATTGTTGTTTACATTATTGGGCAGCTCACGATTCGACGCTTCCAAATACTTGAAAATTGGAGCTTTACCCAATCTTTAGAAATTAATAAGCTACAAAATATTAATCGATATATTCTTGAACAAATTGAAACGGGCTATCTAGTTTTAGATGAAAACTGCCACATTGTATTGAGTAATCCTGCTGCAAGAGAATTATTAGGAATCAGTCCACTCTATGCCATAGAACCTTTTCCACTCTACAAAGCACAATCAGACTTATTTGAAATTTTAAAATTCGATCAGCTTAAAGATGGCGAAAAATTTGAATTTGAATCCCAACAAAGTAACTTTCATATTCATATTCAAGTTCAAAAATTAATTGTTCCGCACCAAACATTAACGCTTCTTGTACTACAAGATGCGAAACGAATTAATCAACATGCACAGCAACTCAAACTTGCCTCTCTGGGGCAACTTTCTGCCAGTATTGCACATGAAATTCGAAACCCTCTTGCCACTATTGTTCAAGCAAATAATTTGTTTCAAGGTAGTGATGATATTCAGCAACTTCAATTAAGCCAAATGATTACCAAACAAGCTCAGCGAATAGATAAAATTATTCATGACACGTTAAGTATGGTTAAAAATAATGAAACACACTCATCACTCATCAATTTAAATTTATTTATACCTGCATTCATTCAAGATAATTTGCCTGATATTGCAGACAAAATTCAAATAGATATAGAACCATCTTCGATTATTAATTTTGATGAATCACAAATTCAACAGGTACTGATTAATCTGATTCGAAATGCAATTCGACACAACGCAAAAGATAAAAGTCATATAAAGTTAAATATTTATAGCTACCTTCTTTTTATAAGAATAGATGTCATAGACTTTGGTGAAGGCGTTGCTCACAAAAACATTCGCTCTATATTTCAACCATTTTTTAGTACCGAAATCACGGGAACTGGGTTAGGATTATATTTATCACATAGTTTCTGCGAAGCAAACCAAGCCAAACTCAGCTATGTAGAACAACAATCTGGGGCATGCTTTAGAATCGAATGCCCTCGTATAGAAGTAAATTAACATTGGGGGAAAGTTTTGGATTTAGCACCACTTATCTTACTTGTAGATGATGAGGAAGATTTATGTACACTTATGTCTATGACATTATCACGCATGGGCATGAATACACATGTTGCCCATCAGGTAAGTGAAGCAAAAACATTACTCTCTAAAAATAATTATGATGCTTGTTTAACCGATTTTAATTTGCCCGATGGCAATGGCGTAGAGCTTGTAGATCATATTTCAAAAAACTATCCTCACATCCCTATTGCTGTACTCACCGCTTATGGAAATATGGATATCGCGATTTCTGCGCTCAAAGCAGGTGCTTTCGACTTCGTTAATAAACCAATTAAACAGCAGCACCTACAACAATTATTAGACAAAGCATTAAACAAACCAATCACATCTATTCAGAGTAATAATGAAAACTTACTTGAAAACAAGATGTTGATTGGTCAATCTGCCCCGATTCAGCAATTACGCACAACCATTAAAAAAATTGCTCGTTCTCAAGCACCCGTTTTTATTACAGGCGAGTCAGGCACTGGTAAAGAAGTTGTTGCAAACTTAGTACATCGTCTAAGCAATAGAAATGAAGGACCATTTATTGCCATAAATTGTGGTGCTATTCCTTCAGACTTAATGGAGAGTGAGCTCTTTGGTCATAAAAAAGGAAGCTTTACTGGCGCAACACAAGATAAACAAGGTTTGATTCAATCGGCACATGGCGGTAGTTTATTCTTAGATGAAATTGCCGAACTTCCTCTAAACATGCAAGTAAAACTACTCCGAGCTGTGCAAGAAAAACGGATTCGTCCTGTAGGTTCAGATACTGAAATTGATGTGGATTTTCGTGTGATTAGTGCAAGCCATCAAGACTTAGATAGTATGGTTCAGCAAGGACGTTTTCGCCAAGATTTATTCTTTCGCATCCATGTGATGGACTTAATTTTACCTCCTCTTAGAGCACGTGGTAATGATATCTTATTATTAGCAGAGAATTTCATTCAGCGTGTGTCACAAGAATGGCGTATTCCTCCTAAATATCTCTCCGATAAAGCAAAAATTTTTCTACTCGAACAATATTATCCTGGCAATGTACGTGAATTAAGAAATATTATTGAACGTGCAATGACTTTAAGTGATGAACAGTGTATCGATCTACAGCACTTACAAAGCACACCCCTAAAGCAATTTTCAGTACAAGTTGAAAAAAATATTCAACCTATTGAAAAACAGCCATATTCAGGTTTAGGCTCGAATAAGCTCCCCGTTGAAGGCTTAGAAAACTATTTAGCCAATATTGAAAAAGAAATTTTATTAAATGCCTTAGATTTAACGCATTGGAATAGAACACTTGCGGCAAAAAAACTAGGTATGACATTTAGATCTTTGCGGTATCGCTTGAAAAAATTTGGGCTAGATACAGACGAAGAACCTTAATTATTTATGACGAATCAATAATTCTGAAACATGCTCTACATAAGCATCTTCTTTCATATCAGGCTGTAGCACATATTTTTGATTGGGTTGTATACCAACGCCCTCAATCATTGCACCTTTAGGCGTGTAATAGTGAGAAACCGTCATTTGTAATGCGGCACCGTTCGACAGGGCAAAAAGTTTCTGGACTACGCCTTTACCATAGCTTGTATCACCAATAACCCATGCACGACCATGATCTTTCAGTGCTGCAGTAAACACCTCTGCAGCAGAAGCTGAGCGGTTATTAATTAAAATACCCACTTTTAATTTAAGAAACTCGGAACTCGGTAACGCCTGAAATTGTTGATCTCCCTCAGAGCGACTTTTAGTTGAAACAATCACCCCCTGATTTAGAAATAAATCAGCACTTTCAACAGCAGCTGATAACAACCCACCAGGGTTATTTCTTAAATCAATCAAAATACCTTTTAAACGAGGTGACGTATATTGTTCAATTAAGTGCTTCATTTCATTCGCAGTATCTTGCTGAAATACCTTAATTTTAATAACAAGAATTTGATTATTTAATAAATGAGCTTGAACATCAGTTTCTATTTTTTTATTTCTAACGATTGTAATAGGTGGACTTTTTTCTGTCAGTTGAATATCGATGGTAGAACCAACAGCACCTGACAACAAATTACTCACTTGATCATTATTTAATTTTTTTAGCTCTTGATTGTCAATTTTAAAAACAATCAGTCCATTTTTCAGACCTTGTTTAGCAGAATCCGCTTCTGGTTTTAAACCCTGAATAATCCACTGATGTAATTGATGATCAAAAACCACATCAAAATCTACAGATGCAAATTCGCCCTCTGTATATTGTAAAAGCTGCTTATAGTCTTCAGGAGATAAGTAACGTGAATAACGATCTAGACCTGAAACAAGTCCTTTAACTGCCTGCTGAAATAAATCTTCATCATTTTTTTCAGCCACATAGTTATCTTTTACTATGCCGTATATTTGAACAAAATTCTGTATCGCCTCTACAGGCACTTCTTCATATTGTTGTTCTTCATCTAAGCTTAAAACATCAGGCTGCTGAAGCTTTGTTTTTGCCCAAGCAGGAGAAAGGCTCAAACACATGAAGCATGTTGTTAATAAAGCAACAAGAGTGCGTTGAGCCATTCATTCACCTTTATTTATTGTTTATGGCGCTAATGTAATTAGATTACGACCTTTCATTTCTTCAGGTACTGGAATCTGCATTAAGCTTAATAATGTTGGTGCAACATCTGCTAACACCCCACCTTCTGCAATTATTGCTTGTGTAGGTCCAACATAGATAAATGGCACAAGTTCTGTCGTATGTTGAGTGTGAACCTGACCACTTACGTAATCTTGCATTTGCTCAACATTACCATGATCTGCTGTCACAATCATATGACCTTTTTGTGCCATAACTGCTTCATACACTCGACCTAAGCAAGTATCAACTGCTTCAACGGCTTTCACAGCTGCATCAAATTTACCTGTATGACCAACCATGTCACCATTTGCAAAGTTCACAACCAATAAATCAAACTCACCTGAATTAATTGCAGCAACAAGCTCATCTGTTACTTCATACGCACTCATTTCAGGTTTTAAGTCATACGTTGCAACATTAGGGGATGGAATAAGAATACGTTTTTCACCAACATATTCATCTTCACGACCACCACTAAAGAAGAATGTCACATGTGCATATTTTTCAGTTTCAGCAATACGTAATTGCGTTTTACCTAAATCTGACAAGTATTCGCCAAGCGAATTTTTGAGTGCTTCAGGCATATATGCAACTGGTGCATCGATTGTTGCTTGATAGCGTGTAAGCATGACAAATTTAGATAAATTTGGCACAACTTTACGTTCAAAACCTGCAAAATCTTTTTCAACAAATGCTTTTGTTATTTCACGTGCACGGTCAGCACGGAAGTTCATGAATACAACGCTATCGCCATCTTGAATTTTAGCAATATCGCCAATGCGTGTTGCTTTAACAAACTCATCAGTTTCTTCTGCTGCATAAGCCAACTCTAAGCCTTCTGTAGCAGTTGTAACAGTACGAGCCGCTTCACCTTCTGTAAGTAAACGATATGCTTGTTCTACACGATCCCAACGGTTATCTCGATCCATTGCAAAATAACGACCAATCATCGTCACAATACGACCTTGACCAGGGTATTGAGCAAATACAGCTTCTAATTTTTCAAGCGACGGCTGAGCACTTTTTGGTGGTGTATCACGACCATCTAAGAATGCGTGTAAATAAACTGTTGCACCGCGTTTTAATGCAAGTTCAACCATTGCAACAATATGGTCTTCATGTGAATGTACGCCACCTTCAGACAATAAGCCCAAAATATGCACTGCACCATTTGCAGCTTTGGCTTTTTCTACAGCATCTACAAGTACTTCATGCTCGAAGAAAGCACCTGTACGAATGTCTTTTGTAATACGAGTAAAGTCTTGGTACAACACACGACCTGCGCCCAAGTTCATGTGACCCACTTCTGAGTTACCCATTTGTCCATCAGGAAGGCCAACATCTTCACCTGAACCAGAAATCAAACCATGCGGATGCTTTTCCTGCATTGCAGTCAAATTTGGGCGTTTTGCTGCTAAGAAGGCATTATCTTCAACCTCTACACGGTGTCCCACGCCATCCATAATGACTAAAACGTGAGGAATTTTGCCAGCAGTTGCAACCGTCATGATATACACTCTTTTCTGTTTACAAATTAATCAATACATTTTACCGAAATTTCGATAAAGACTCTATGTTCTATCGATGGTTTAAGCCACTGATGAACATTGTTTTCTTCAATTCAATACATTTTTATCTTGCACGGTGAAGCAAGTAGCCACCAGCAGCAAAAATAAGAAGAATTGGTAAAAATACAAACCATGCTGGAGAAGGTGAATACACTAAACTTGCATACCCTAAAAAGTCTTGCAGATAGTAAAAACCTAAGCCTGTGAACATCGCAATGACCAAGCGAAAACCCATAGATTGTTGACGCAATGGACCAAAAATAAATGAACATGCAATAACAACTAAAGCAATAAGTGCAAATGGAGATGCTACCTTTTGCCAAAATGCCAACTGATATGTTTTAGGAACTTGGCTATATTCATGCATATAACTGATAAAACTTACCAACTGACTTGGAGATAGTTTTTCAGGATCAATCGTTACCATGTGTACATACTTAGGCTGTAATGCCATAGAAAGAGGTTGCTGATCTACTTTTTCTAAAACAGCATTACCATTGGGTAATACATCAGTTCTATCTACGTTTTCTAATGTCCATGTACCATCTTTAACAAAATTACCTTGTTCAGCATTAATCACACCGCGCATATTGTAATTTTTATCTAAATCGATCACTTGGATATTTTTTAACTGTCCAGATGAGTTTGCATAATCAATATAAATAAAACGTTGCCCTTCACGAGTCCAATATCCACTTACAGAGCCCAGTTCTGCAACACTTCGGTGCCCTTTCACACTCTGTGCTTTTTCATTGGTATATGGAGTTACCCACTCGCTTAAAGCAAAAGATAAAACCACCAAAATTAAAGCAGAGCGAATAACCCAGCCAACAATACGCCACAGGCTAATTCCTGAAGCACGCATAATAATAAGTTCACTATTTGATGCCAAAGCACCTAAACCTAATACAGCACCAATTAGGGCAGAGATCGGTAGAATCTCATATAAATATCTTGGAGCACCCCAAAGTACATATTTCAAGGCATCCAAAGCACCATAACCATCTTTCAACGAGCTCAATTCACCTAAATAAGAAAAAAGAACCTGTAAACCTGCTAATACAAATGTTGTTCCTAACATTGCTAGTGCAGTTGTTTTGGTCACATGTTTTGCAACAATTCGGCGTGCGAACATTATTAAGACCCCACTCGTTGAATTTTTTGCTTAATTTTGGGTGCAAGATTTGGTCTTCTTAAGAACAATACCCCAACACCACCATAAACAAGTAATGCTATAGGATAAGCCCATGCGCCTAATTCCTCTTTACTAACACGAGTCTTAATAGCCATTAGAACCACAATTAAACTCGCAAAAATTAACAATGCAGGAAATAATTTTAAATAACGACCTTGGCGAGGACTCACCTCTGATAGAGCTAAAGCCAAAATTAATGCAACAAACATGGCAAATGGTACAAATACACGCCACCATAGCTCACTTGAAACAACAGCATCTTCTCTATTCTGCCAAAGTTTCGATGTTGGTAAAGCCTCAACCTCAGTACTTTCAAACTTCGCTTCTTTATTATTTTCTAAGCGTAACCGATAAGTCTGAAACTCAATCTGCGTATATTTAGGACTATTTGGGAAAATTTCGTAACGACGACCTTCAGTCAAATCAACCACATTGGCACTATCATTTGGCATTTCAATTCGTGTTGCTTCTTTTGCCATAATCACAACATCAGGGCGCCCTTCTCTATCTGCTTTTTGATAGAAGAAAATATCTTTTAGATTTCTCCTATCTTCAGACAAATCACCTGCATAAATGGTATACGCACCTGAAGATACAAACTCTTTTGGACGAACCAAGTCAAACCCTGTTCTTACCGCTTGTGCAGAAGTCAACTCTTCAAACTGACGTAATCCCCATGGTGCTGCCCATAACATTAAAAATGATTGTACTGCCAAAAAGACAACCGTCATGGGTACTAATAATCGACCTAAACGATTTCGGCTCACCCCACTACTATTGAATACCGCCATTTCATGGTCGACATATAAACGACCAAAAACCAACATTAAACCAATGAAAAAACCTAAGGGTAAAATAAGGGTTAAAAACTCAGGTAAACGATAACCCACAATGCTAAATAAGATGCTTACATCTAAACGACCTTGCGCAGCAACACCAAAATATTTGATCAAACGACCACCCATCATGATCAAGGTCAATAAAGAGACCACCACTAATGATGTCGATACAACTTGCTTGACCAGATAACGCCGAATAATCAAATTAATTCTTCCAAAAAGCTGGGTAAAAAAACCTACACTAGTTTACCCTAATGTTAAAAATATAGAACTATACTCATGTTGCACATTGAAACTCTATTCATCAAAATGTTTCAATGGACCTAAACCTTACAAAGGCATGAAAATCGCATATGAAACTCAGTATTAACCAGTCATTCCAAGAGAATGCATCGAACCAATCTTTGTTGATATTAGTTGATTCAGAACAAGTTCAACATGCTACCAATACTTATCAAATCAATAACTTAAATACCATTATTGAATCAACACAATTTAAATCAGCTTTAGGTGAAACTTTAGCGTTAATTGGGCAAGTATCTGATTGTACTCACAGCGTATTTATTGGTATTGGTAAAGCAACCGAACTTAAAGCTGCGAAATTATCAAAAATTGCTCAAACAATTATCAAGTCTTCACAAAAAAAATTCAAACAAATTAGTGTTGATATTTCTGCACTTCCACAAGACTTACATTATTTATTCGCACTTAGCCTGACACAAGCGGCTTACTCTTTTGATGAATATAAATCTAAAAAGAATGACTTTATTCTTGAACAAATCAATCTAATTGCAAAAAATAGCCCATTAAATCAGCAACAATTATCATTAATTGAAGCAATTCAATCTGGGCAAAATTTAGCACGTAACCTAGGCAACCGCCCTGGTAACATTTGCTTCCCAGAATATTTAGCTGAACAAGCACAAGCTTTAGCTGCAGAATATCCGAATTTATTAAAAGTAACTGTATTAGATGAGCAACAAATGGCTGATCTAGGTATGGGTGCTTTCCTTGCAGTAAGTAAAGGCTCAGATCGTCCAGGTCGTATTATTACACTTGAATACCAAGGCAACCGTAAAGAAGCACCTGTCGTGCTAGTGGGTAAGGGTGTGACATTTGATACAGGTGGTATTTCACTTAAACCAGGCTTAGGCATGGATGAAATGAAATATGATATGTGTGGCTCTGCATCTGTATTAGGTACCATTCGTGCACTTTGCGAATCTCAGCTTCCTATTCATGTTGTTGGTGCAATTGCTGCTGCTGAAAACATGCCTTCAGGTCATGCAACTCGCCCTGGTGACATCGTAACAACAATGAGCGGTCAAACTGTTGAAATTTTAAATACAGATGCCGAAGGTCGTTTAGTTCTTTGCGATACATTAACATACATCAAGCGTTTCAACCCTGCTCTTGTGATTGATATTGCAACACTAACAGGTGCATGTGTAGTTGCATTAGGCTCAGTATTAACAGGTCTATTTACACCAGATGATGAACTTGCCGCAGAAATTGATACAGCAGGTCAACATTCATTTGACCGTGTATGGCGCATGCCAGTCATTGAAGACTATCAAGAGCAACTTGATTCTCCATTTGCAGATATTGCAAACATTGGTGGTCCTAAAGCAGGTTCTGTAACAGCTGCTTGTTTCTTAGAGCGTTTTACACGTGACTACCGTTGGGCACATTTAGATGTTGCCGGTACAGCTTGGACCTCTGGTGCAAACAAAGGTGCTACAGGTCGTCCTGTTCCACTATTAATGCAATTCTTAGCAAATCGCGCTCAATCGAATGGCTAAAATTAGCTTTTATCTTTTTGAAAAAAGTCCTGAACGGCGAGTCGAAAGTACTTGCCGTTTATGTCGTAAGATTTTAAAAAAATCTGAAAAAATCTGGTTGCTGTGTGAAAACTCAGAGTTACAACAGCAACTTGATGACCGTTTATGGAGCTTCGATGCAACCAGCTTTATTCCGCATGGAGTTGATAATGCAAATGCACCTATTTGTATTTCAGCAAAGCTTCCAGAACAGTCAGATTGGATCATTTTTAATTTTAATGACCAAGCACTTGAACAATTTGAGAAATTTAGTCACATTATTGAGATTATTGAAAATAGTGATTCGGCAAAACAACTCGGTCGTGAAAAGTTTAAACAGTATCGCCGTTTTGGCATAGAACCAAAAACGTATAAACTCTAAGCTATACAATAAAGGAGAAAGATGGTGGCATTAAATGTCGGACAAGATTTTAAACAGCGTTGGTTAGAAGCACCTGAAGCTGTGCGTCAAGCATATCTTGATGACCTCCATCGTATCTTCGATATTCTAAAACCTGAAGTTCAATTACAAGCTTGGATTGAACGAGACAAACAAGAACAGCAAAAATCTTTGCAAAAAATTGATGTTGCTTATGCAGAATTAAAAGCACAGTTGATTGAAGAAGCTCGTATTCGACATCAACAAGCTTTAGAAAAGAAACTAGAAGATAAACGTGCTGAAGAAGCAGAGTTTGCTAAACAATTGCAATTAGATGAAGAGCGAAAATTTGCAGAACAAGCAAAAGAGCTTCAACTCATGCGTCAAGATCTAGTACAAGAAACTCAAAGCTACACCAATCGTTATGAAAAAAATCCTAAGAATATTGCAGATAATTTATCTGTAAAAGATAGTGAAATGCTGTCTGAGCTCGACAGTGTTCGTATTCGTTTAGAGTTAGAAGCGGAGAGTTTAATTGAGCAAGCTGTTACAGCTTTTCGTGCAAAATTGCATGCAGCAACTCAAGAAGAAATTGAATATATATTGAAAAGTTCGAAATTTTCGGACTAACTACTTTAATTTTCCGTACATTCAAATCTAAAGTATTTCAAATCATATACTTTAGATTTTTTGCTTTTAGAGCCAAATGCTTAAAATTAAAAAAACCCAACCACAGCATGCAAGGTATGACCTAAGCCATAGCCAATACCAAGTAACAATCCAATCCAAAGCATACCGCCAATCACATTATATGCTGTAAAGGATGCAAAATTCATATTTGTTGCACCTGCTGCAAATGGTGCAAATGAACGAACAAATGGTACAAAGCGTGCAACTAAAATCGTTTTCCCGCCATGTTTAGTGAAATAATGATTGGTTTTAACTAAGTATTCAGGTTTAAAGTAGCGTGTGTGTTTGTTGAAATATTTAATGCCTAAAATGCTACCCGTATAATAATTAACGGTATACCCTAAAGTACTTGCCGTAAATAACGTGATTGCCATGTAATGTAGATGAATTACATCTGTTGACGAGCACAAAGCACCTATAGCAATCAGCAAGCTATCACCTGGAAGGAAAAACATGAATACTGAACCGGTCTCTGCAAAAATGACTAAAAATAAAATTGCATAGATCCACACGCCATAGTTTTCTAATAACACAGGCAACCATTGTTCAAGGTTCAGTAAAAAATCGAACATTTACACCTTTCCAAAATTTAAACTACTTCTATTTAAACACTAAAATCGACTAAAAAATAAAAAACAGTCTAATTTTTCAACTAGACTGCCTGTTTTTTACTCTTATAGCTTATTTCAAAAAGCCATTTTCAGCAAGGAAGTCCATGCTAAGTTTTGATTGTGGTTTTGTTTCAGCAGCCTTATCGCCTAGCAATAAACGCTCAATATAACGTGCCAATACATCTACTTCTAAATTAACTTTAGCTCCCACTTGCCAAGTACCAATATTGGTTCTTTCTGCAGTATGAGGAATTAAGTTAAGACTCATGATATTCCCACGTAAGTGATTAATTGTTAGGCTAATTCCATCAACAGTTACAGAGCCTTTTTCAGCCAAGTAACGTGCAATTTCAGCAGGTGCTGTCACTTCAAAATACAATGAACGTGCATCTGATTTAACCACTGTAATTTCACCAACAACGTCGACATGTCCACTTACAATATGCCCACCAAATCGTGTAGTAGGAAGCATCGCTTTTTCAACATTTACACGCTGACCAACTTTCCATTGACCTAACGTTGTACGATTTAAACTTTCACGCGACACATCAGCAGCATACCAATTGTTTCCCCAATCAGTCACTGTTAGGCAAATACCATTGGTTGCAATTGAATCACCTAAATGTACATCTGACATATCGAGGTCTGTTTGAATACGTAAACGGACATCTCCGCCTATGCTTTGTAAACTTTCAACTTTTCCAACGCTTTCAATAATGCCTGTGAACATAGGTTTTCTCAAATTTTATAGACTTTTACCATAATGCCAATTGTGTGCTAACACCTGTCGTGTCTACACCGCCTAATTCTGCAAAATGATGCAATTGACCAAGTAACTGACGAATTGGTGGTCCAGATTTACCATGCGTATCTGTAATCACAATAAACTCAAGTACACGTGCTCTTTCCGACTGACGCTGTTTACTCACGCGGTAACGAGGTACATCTTGCGTTAGCAGCGTTACACGACCACGCTTCAAGTTCGCTTGCAATAAATCTGTCGCACTAATATTACCATCGGTAGAATAGCTCGTTAGAATATATCGTGCATTAATCGTTGCCAATAACTTTTCATAGGCTTCTTGAGCATGCTTAGAAGAGTTATACGGACTTGGTCTTTCTTTACGCCAAGCACGGTCAATACCACTCTTAAAACCTTTAGTATCTGGGGTTGGTAAATCGACCTGATCCCATAAAGTTAAAGCATTTAAAACGTGATAATTACTGCTATAAGCATGTTGATTATATGGTGGATCTAAATAAGCAACATCAACTTCAAAACCACTCATTTGATTTGCTAAATGCTGTGCATCTACACACCACATTTCAGCAGCAGGTTTTTTCGCATCACCAATTTCACAAAAGCGACTTGGCGTTAACCAAAGTAACGACTCAATACGTTCCAAAGCCGTTTGTGTTTTCCCCCCCCACCCATGATGGAAGCTTTTAAATACACCTGATGTATTACTCACAAAACTCGCTGAATATAATAAAGGAGCAAGTAATGCTGACATTTCAACATCATCAATTGCACCTTGAGCTTGCCATGTCGCAATTTGCTGACGAATAGCATCTATACGCATACCATTACGGCGTTTGAAGAATAAACGATCTTTTGCAGGATCATAAATTTCATCATTGCGAGGACATAAATTGTGTGTAACCCAACCTTTCACTTCAGGTAAACGGTTCAAGTAATCAATGGCTTTTTGATAGCCACCCAACTCTTTAAATGCAGGTGCTTCCGTGCAAGATAAAATTGCACTATTTAAAGCGTGGCTATACGGTTCCCAATCATTAGCAATGACACGATAACCATTTTGACGTGCCAAACGTGAAACCACACCTGAGCCTGCAAAAAAGTCTGCAAAAATAGGCGCACGACCATCTTTTCGATTTAAAGTTCCCGTACTCTCAAGCGCTTCTAAAATCAGATGTAATAAACGGCGTTTGTTTCCTAAATAAGGAACCAATTGATGGAAAAGGTATTCATCGGTAGTACGCGCCGCATGACGACGCTTATGGTAAACCGTAGACTCTGGATTCATACTGTCTCTTGAGAGGGAATAAGCGTCAAACGAACGTCATTCCCTACTTGGGTAACATCTATAAGTTTAAAACGAAGTTGCTCTGCCATACGATTAAATTCCGCATTAAACATTGCACGAGCAGTTTGCCCTAAAAAAGTAGGTGCAACATAACTCAATAATTCATCAACTAACTGCTCTTTTAAAAATGCAGTTGATAGCGTTGCACCTGCTTCAACCAATACATCATAAACTTGATATTGCTGTGCTAAAGTTCGTAATAATTCATTTAAGGGCTGAATTTGTAATTGAACCACACCTAAATTTTCTAGCTCTTTACGATATGGTCCCATAACCATCACCGTTTTTGGTTGCTCTAAAATTTTAGCAGTTAATGGCAAGCGCCCTTGTCGATCTAAAATAATACGTAAAGGTTGAGCAACTGTAGAAATATCTACTACATTATCTAACTGTCTTACATTCAACTGGCAATCATCGGCTAAAACCGTTTCAATTCCTGTGACTACAGCACCTGAAATTGCACGCCAATGCTGTACATCTTGTCGAGCTTCACTACCTGTAATCCATTTAGATTCACCCGATGCCATTGCTGTTCGACCATCTAAACTTGATGCGACTTTTAAACGAACATAAGGCATACCTGTTGCCATTGTTTTTAAAAATCCCAAATTAAGCTGATGTGCTTCTGCTTCACAAATGCCTGTTTCAACTTCAATGCTAGCATCTTTTAAAATTTGCACTCCTTTACCTGCCACCAACGGATTAGGATCAGGACATGCAATAACAACTTTCGTTACACCTGCTTCGACCAAACCTTTTGCACATGGCGGTGTACGACCATAATGTGCACATGGCTCTAAAGTCACATAAGCCGTTGCACCTTTCGCCTGTTCACCTGCTTCTCGCATTGCGAACACTTCGGCATGTGGTTGCCCTGCTTTAGGATG
Organism: Acinetobacter sp. FY683; assembly: GCF_059515885.1. Taxonomy (NCBI): domain Bacteria; kingdom Pseudomonadati; phylum Pseudomonadota; class Gammaproteobacteria; order Moraxellales; family Moraxellaceae; genus Acinetobacter; species Acinetobacter sp. FY683. The sequence goes on from NZ_JCAKNA010000010.1 coordinate 49,032, forward strand.
AAAACCTTCCCCAACCAATTGACCATCTTTAACAATGATACAGCCAACATTGGGATTGGGTTTTGTTGAATATTGCCCAAGTTTTGCAAGCGCTATAGCACGTTGCATCCACACCTGATCTTGGTGTTTTGGATTTTGAATGGGCTCGGACATGGTGTACTAAATCTCTAAACTTAATCTTGAAGATCGCGATGTTGCATTTGCTCAATTTGACGACGAAATGCTTCTACATCTTGAAAGTCTTGGTAAACAGATGCAAAACGCACATAAGCAACATGATCTAGAGCAAATAATGATTGCATGACAATTTCGCCAATGGTGCGAGATTTAACATCTCGTTCACCTAGTCTACGAATTTGTAAGTGAATATCACTTAATACGGTTTCGATTTGCTCTTGAGTTACAGGACGTTTTTGTAAAGCATGCATAAGTGAACGACGCATTTTTGCTTCATCAAATGGTTCACTTTTCCCATCCGATTTAATAACACGTGGCATTACAACTTCATAGGTTTCAAATGTTGTAAAACGCTCGCCACAACTAATACATTCACGACGTCTACGAATTTGACAGCCTTCAGCTGCCAACCGTGAATCGATTACTCTACTATCTTCAGCGTTGCAAAAAGGACAATGCATAGCGGTTTTATTAAACAAATTTGAATGAGTTTAGAGTGTAGCAAAAATAATAGTATTTGTAGAGTATTGTTCTAGATATGGAAATAAAACAGCCCTTTCGGGCTGTTTTATACTATATATTGATAATGATTTTTTATTATTCGATGCGTTCGCCATGTTGACTTAAATCTAGACCCATGCGCTCATCATCAGATTCAACTCGGATACCAATCACTAAATCTATCACTTTAAGAATAATGAAAGTTACCACGCCAGAATAAGCAATTGTTGCTAGCACACCTTCAGTTTGCACCCATAATTGAGCAAGCATATCTTTTGGAGCACCATCACCCATGATGAATTCACTTGCAAATACTGCTGTTAATAGCGCACCTACAATACCACCTACACCATGAAGACCGAATGCATCTAAGGAATCATCTGCTTTAAGTATGCGTTTTAGTGCTGTAATACCCCAGAAGCACACTACGCCACCAATAAGACCCATGATTAAACCACCGCTTACAGTCACAAAACCTGCTGCTGGTGTAATCACAACCAAACCAGCTACCGCACCAGAAGCACCACCAAGTACAGATGCTTTACCACGTACTAGTTTTTCAACCAATAACCAAGAAAGTGCTGCTGCAGATGCTGCAACTTGAGTAACGATAAGTGCATAACCTGCTGAACCATTTGCACCTAAGGCAGAACCACCGTTGAAGCCAAACCAACCTACCCAAACTAAGCTAGCACCAACAACTGTTAATGTTAAGTTATGCGGTGCCATAGATTCACGACCTAAGCCCATACGCTTACCTAACATATATGCTGCAACTAAACCTGCGACACCTGAGTTGATATGAACAACCGTACCACCAGCAAAGTCGAGTGCACCATCGCTACCTAACCAACCACCACCCCATACCCAGTGAGTAATAGGTGCATATACAACAACAACCCAAATTGCAATGAAAGCAACAAAGGCACCAAATTTCATACGCTCTGCAATTGAACCACTAATAATGGCTACAGTAATAATTGCAAAGGTCATTTGGAAAATAACAAAAAGAATTTCTGGAATTGTGCCTGAAAGCGCCTCTGTTGTAATACCTGATAACATGAACTTATCAAGGTTACCAATAAAGAGGTTTCCTTCACTAAATGCGAGTGTATAACCAATAACAACCCAAACCACACTCACCACAGCTGCAGCAACAAAGCTATGTGCCATAGTACTTAATACGTTCTTTTTACGTACCATACCACCATAGAATAATGCTAAACCTGGAATTGTCATTAAAAGAACAAGTGCAGTTGATACTAAAATCCAAGCTGTATCACCAGTATCTAATGTTGGTTCTTCTTCTGGAATCGCACCTTCTGCTTCTAAAGCAGGTGCTTCTAATGATTCTACAGATGCAACATCTGCTAATTTATTATCTGCATCACTAATAACTTCTGCTACAACGACTTCCTCAACAACAGGAACAGACGCTGGAGAAGCATCTTCAGCCCATGCAACAGATCCACCTAAAAGCGCGCCTGATAAACTCAGCGCAAATAGCATTTTTTTCATTCGTATCCCCCAACCTAGTCTTTTTTTGAGTTATTAGGTACTCAGCAAACTTCGTGCCAAACTCTTAAACGGCATCAGCACCTGTTTCACCTGTACGAATACGGATGACTTGCTCTAAATTAGTTACGAAAATTTTACCGTCACCAATTTTCCCTGTACTTGCAACGCGAGTAATAGATTCAATCACTGAATCAACCATTTCATCACTAATTGCAATTTCAATTTTTACTTTAGGTAAAAAATCAACGACATATTCAGCGCCACGATACAATTCGGTATGACCTTTTTGACGACCAAAACCTTTGACTTCAGTTACAGTGATCCCTTGAACACCAATATCTGACAATGCTTCACGCACGTCATCAAGTTTAAAGGGTTTTACAATTGCAGTTACTAGCTTCATGTTTGTTTTCCTTCGGCTTGTTTCACCAGTAAGGTTTTATGTTCAAATTTCATGCCAAAATTTTTAAGGTCGGGGGAAAATAAAAATTTAAGCATGTTTTATCGTTTTTACATTCTATACCTATAATCATTTTTATACGCTAGTAAATCCGTATTTTTCCTAGAAGAATTACGATGTTCATCATTGAATAAAACCATCTTGTACCGAAATGCTATGGTCTAGATTTAAGTCATGTTATACACTGCTGATACAACTCTCCTTCTTAGAGAAAACAAATGATAGAAACGCTATTACAAGCAATTTTGGAACAGATTGATCTACCGAAAAAAGATATCGAACACAATTTACGTGCACTATTAAATGAAGCTGTAACAAAAATGGATTTAGTTTCACAAGATGAAATTGAACGTCAAAAAACAGCACTAAATAATGCCAACATTCGTTTGGAAGAACTTCTAAAACATGTCGAAACTCTAGAAAATCAATTAAAGAATAAATAATAAGCACCAAGTTTGTGCATAAAAACATCAAAATATATAAAAAATAACGCACTACAATGGATCACAATAAATGTCGTTTGCAAAAATTTATACTCGGGGGCTACTTGGCCTCCATTCCCCTTCTATTGAGGTCGAAGTCCATATCAGCCAAGGCCTCCCTTCACTGACCATTGTTGGCTTACCTGAAGCAGCAGTAAGAGAAAGTAAAGACCGTGTTCGTTCTGCAATTATTAATAGCGGTTTTCAATTTCCAACAAAGCGTTTAACAATTAATCTAGCACCAGCAGACTTACCTAAAGATGGTTCTCGTTTAGACCTCCCTATTGCTTTAGGGATTTTAATTGCATCTGGACAATTATCTGAGCAAAGTACAAATGATTTTGAATTTATCGGAGAACTTGCTTTAGATGGGCAACTTAGACCGATTACAGGTACCCTCAGTATTGCGATTGCTTGTCAGCAAGCTAATCACAAGCTCATTTTACCTACACAAAATGCACAAGAAGCTTCTCAACTTCCTAATTTTGAAGCTTTTGCAGCAGATCATTTAAAACAAGTTTGTGATCATTTAAATCACTCACACGCTTTAACAGCATTTGAAAATAAGCAACATATCCAAACCAATAAATCTAAATACGATTTATCTGATATTAAAGGTCAATTACGGCCAAGACGTGCTTTAGAAATTGCGGCAGCTGGTGGCCATTCATTATTATTCAAAAGCCCACCGGGAACTGGAAAAACCTTATTGGCTTCGCGCTTAGCAAGTATTTTACCGCCATTAAACACCCAGGAAAGCCTAGAAGTCGCAAGTATTTATTCTGTTGCAAATACTGCACATGATTTTGGTCAACGCCCTTTTCGAGCGCCTCACCACACGGCATCTGCAGTTGCACTTGTGGGTGGCGGTTGTCATTTACAAAAATAAAAGCTAGTTTATAAAAATAGAAGCTAGTCAAATACACAAAAATAGATTACTAATAACTCATATTTTTCTTATTTTATAATAACCTTTATTAAGGTGTATTCTAATATGACCTCTATTGACTCATTCCCTAATGACGAGATCGAACGAGTTGTTTATTTATATAGCTGCTTAAAGTTAAATACGAGTTCTGAATCTGACAATATATTAATTGAAGTTCTACTCGTTGAGCTTGATGTATCAAACCCTAATCGTTTAAAAATATCTAATAACTCATACAACAAACATGATGTTACCTTTCGAGATTTGGATACTGTACAAATCGGTTCAATATGGAAAGGACGAACACTAATCGAGGGGAAAAAATTTAACTTTAATCATTGCTTGAAAACTGTTGATTTTGATTTTGACTTTTCCATTACTAATCCAAAAATTATTAGATTTGATGACAAAATCCCTGATTCGGAAGAATACTACTTATATAACGAAAAAATATTCATTCCTAAAAATGAACATAACAGTAATGTACCTTTTAAATTTTATCCTTTTTTAATGAGTAAATACTGTATTCTAAAATCGAATGATAATATCGAAGTGCTTATAAACTGTATCCATACATTACATGCATTTTATATCCCCGCAAGAAAGGATATTAGAGGTCATCTCATCAACGAAAATTATAGTTTTTCACATATTGTAAATTTATTCTTAGAAAAATATGAAATTCAACACAGTGAAGATGGTGATAAATTAGTAGTTGTAATGAAAAAAAATATAGTCAAAACTATTGGAAAAGAAGCGATTACTCTATTAGCTAATCTAGCACTAAATAAAAAAACTCAAGAAAAGGTGCAAAACATTCGTAATTCGTTAAATGACATAAGATTAGATAAAAATGGAAAGCCCTATCCAACACGATTTCCTAGTGTAATTCCTCCACATTCAACAAAAATGAGTATTACAGCAGAAGGTATTTGGATCGAAGATGAAAAAAGATTTTTAATTACAAATATACCTAGAGTTACACCTATTGTCGATTATCCTATAGTAGCTCATGCACCTATGACTGAAACGAAGGAAAAGGCTGAAACCATTGATGATGAAAAAATCCATCGACAAGGTCGAAGCAATAAAAATCGTAACAACACACGAATCAGCACACAAAAAGACCCATCTCACAATAGAGGCGAAAATAAAAAGCAAACTAACATTTATGTAGATTTCAGTGATTTTGATATTGAGATCATCGAAGAAGTAGTCGAAACAGAATCAACAACTCAGTACATTGAAAACAAAGATAAAAATGATAAAAATAATGAGGAATCATCAGGAAATCGTCATGGTAATAAAAGCGATAAACCTCGAAAATCTGAAAATTCAGAAAAAAAATCTAATAAATCAGATATAGATGATCTTTCTCTTATATTTAGCAGCTTAAAAAAAATGGAGGATCAACAAACTAATAAATTAACCAAAGTATCTTGCATCAATCAAATAGGAAATATTTCAGATATCTTTTCACTTTTACAGATAAAGCCTATTGTAAAATCTCCAATTCATAACAATTGGATCAACCATGAAATAGGAAGATCATTAATGCTGTTAAAGCTAGAATTAATAGACTTTCACGATCATATATATCTAATTGATATCAATAAAAATAATAAAAATGAAAAATTTTGCTTTTTTCTTTTTACCACTAAGGAAGAACTAAACGTAAAAAATATAAAATTGATTGTTGAAGCAATTGAAGCGAAAAAAGGGACAAAAAAATGGTTTGAAGTTTGCACGGTAAACTTCAATCAAAAAAGAGCATTGAATCACATGCACACAGTTCAAGCTGATTGGATTAATGGATTTAATAAAACATTAAATAAGTTACTGAAAGACAATAAGTTATAATATATTTAAGTTTAAATAAAAGAGGTTATTCCCCCTTTTTTTCTATTTATTTAACTCTCTGTAAATTCTTATCAATAATTACTTCACCATCCTCTTTATTAAATGGCTTAAGTTGTGGTGAAGTTAATAAATCTAAAACGATTTCAGATGGTCTGCATAACTTCACACCCAAATCTGTTACTACAAATGGGCGATTAATCAATATTGGATATTCAAGCATGTAGTTTAGCAATTAACTATCTCTAAAAGCTGATTGCTCTAATTTCAACCTTTCGTAAGGTTCTACATTTTTGCGAATTGCTTCTCTTACAGTCAATCCAGATTGCTCTATTAAATCAATTAATTCTGCTTTATTTGGTGGTGTAATCAGGTACTCAATTACCTCAGGCTCTTGCCCTGTATTACGGATCAATGCCAAGGTATTTCTTGAAGTTCCACAAGCAGGATTATGGTAAATCTTAATTTTTTGCAACATGAGATCGTTCATTTAAAAAGATATTGTATTTATATATGGATATGCGTATATTCGCAATAGTAAATATACTGAGTAATAAAAATGGATCAAACAGATTTCTTTAAATGTCTCTCTGACCCGACTCGTTTAGATATTTTGAAGCTTGTAATTGCAAAGCAAAATGTATGTGTTTGTGAGCTTACAGAGCAATTAGAACTTAGCCAACCTAAGATTTCTCGACACTTAGCGTTGCTTAGAAATCTTTCAATTTTGCTTGATCAAAGGCAAGGACAATGGGTGTATTACCGCTTAAATCCTAATCTTCCTGAGTGGGCGAAATCAGTTTTAAGCATCATTTCAAATCAAAATGACGAAATGATTAAAACCAATCCTATTAATTCAACTCTTTCAATTCATTGCGAGTAATTTTCATGAAATTCTTATTTTTATGCACAGGAAATAGTTGTCGTAGCATTCTTTCAGAAGTGTTATTTAATAGCCGTGCGCCTAAAGGTTGGCAAGCTTATAGTGCAGGGAGTAAACCTACAGGCAAAGTTCATCCTTTAACGATTAAAACACTGGAAAATTTAGGTCTATCTACTGAAAATTTATCGAGTAAAACTGTAGATGACTGTGAACAATTTCAACCTGAAGTCGTGATTACAGTTTGTGATCAAGCCGCTCAGGAAGCATGTCCACTTTACTTAGGTAGTGCAATTAAAGCCCATTGGGGGCTTGCTGACCCATCTCATTTAGAAGTTCCCGAAGAAGAAAAGCTGAAAGCCTTTTTAGGCACTGTAGATCACATCAATAAACGATTAGATGCTTTATTTGCTTTGGACGTTAATAATCTTACACGACCTGAGTTAATCGCTGAAATCAATAAAATTTCAAATATCGAGTAAGCTCATGGCTTCAAAACTTTCGTTCTTAGATCGTAACCTTACGCTGTGGATTTTTATCGCTATGGCGCTAGGCGTAGGAATTGGCGTATTTTTCCCTCAAGCATCTGCAACTTTGGAAATGCTAAGTGTTGATTCAGTCAATATACCTATTGCGATAGGGCTTATTTTAATGATGTACCCACCACTTGCCAAAGTGGACTATGCGACTTTGCCACAAGTATTCAAAGATAAACGTACTCTTACATTGTCTTTAGTACAAAATTGGTTAATTGCACCATGTTTAATGTTTGGATTGGCAATCATCTTTTTGCACTCCTATCCTGAATACATGACAGGACTCATCTTAATAGGGTTGGCACGATGTATTGCTATGGTTTTGGTATGGAATGGATTGGCATGTGGTGACAACCAATATGTTGCTGCCCTAGTCGCCTTTAACAGCATTTTCCAAATTTTGTTTTTCAGTACCTATGCATGGTTATTTTTGACCTATTTACCACCTTTTTTTGGGGTAGAAGCTCAGGTTATTAATGTGAACTTTTGGACAATCACCCATGCTGTTTTGGTCTATTTGGGTATTCCTTTTCTACTTGGTTTTCTGACACGACTCATTTTGGTCAAACAAAAAGGTTTAGATTGGTATCAATCTAAGTTCCTTCCCAAGATCAGTCCAATTAGCCTTATTGCACTCTTATTTACGATTGTAGCCATGTTCAGTCTAAAAGGTGGAGAAGTAGTAAACCTACCGTTAGATGTGCTTAGAATCGCAATTCCATTGACGATTTACTTTGTCTTAATGTTCTTCATTAGTTTCTTCATGAGTAAATGGATGGGGAATGACTATCCTAAGACCACTGCCATTTCATTTACAGCAGCAGGCAATAACTTTGAATTGGCACTTGCCGTTGCTATTGCAACATTTGGACTTGCTTCACCTGTCGCATTTACAACGGTAATTGGTCCTTTGGTCGAAGTCCCTGTTCTGATCGGTTTGGTCAGTGTGTCGTTATGGTTAAAAAAGAAATATTTTTTATGAGGAACAATACTCAATGAGTCTTCCAAATATAGATTTAAACCTTCTTGAAAATCCAACATTTGAAAAAATCCAAGCTAAAGAGATTGATCATGCACCACGAATTTTGCTTCTTTATGGTTCAAATCGAGAGCGTTCTTTCAGTCGGCTAGCTGTTCAAGAAGCAGGTCGAATTTTGGAACATTTTGGTGCAGAAGTTAGAATCTTTCATCCTCAAGGATTACCATTACCCGAAGATGCTGAAACAAATCACCCTAAAGTTAAGGAACTTCATGAACTATTAGCTTGGTCAGAAGGTATGGTATGGTGTTCACCTGAACGTCATGGCTCAATGAGTTCTATTTTTAAGTCTCAAATTGATTGGATTCCATTAGCAGCAGGTGCAATCCGTGCAACACAAGGAAAAACACTTGCTGTCATGCAAGTATGTGGCGGTTCTCAGTCATTTAATACCGTGAATCAGCTCCGTATCCTTGGTCGTTGGATGCGTATGATCACTATTCCAAATCAATCATCTATACCAAAGGCATTTTTAGAATTTGACGAAAATGACCGAATGAAACCATCTTCTTATTACACTCGTATTGTTGATGTAATGGAAGAATTGTATAAATTTACACTTCTTACTAGAGGGCAATCAGCATATTTAACTGATCGCTACTCTGAACGTGTAGAAAGTGCGGAAGAACTATCAAAACGTGTAAACCAAAAATCTATATAAATTTAAAAATCGGGTGCATAGTAATACTTGTACCCGATCTTCTATTATTCACTAGGTTTTTCAGCTTCTTTTTTCTTAATTAAGTCCCATATTGAAAAATCAGGCTTAGCTTTATCAGAATGGTTTGCAGGATTTACTTTAAATGCTTCAAGGTTGATTTCTAATAGTTTGACTTTAAGCTCCTCTGATCCAGTTACACCTAATTTTTCAAGCTCTTGAATTTCTGTTTTATATCGTTCATAAGACTTTGCTAAAGCTTCTTTATGGGAATATTCTTGCTCTAATCTTGAAAAACGATTTAAGTTTATATTTGCTATAGTTGCTATCCAAATTAAAGGCGCATTGATCAATAACTTAAACAATAAAGCCTCCCAACTCATATCTAAAAAATCGTCTTTATCAAAAAGGCATAAATTAAGAAAAAAAATAATAGCAACAACCACAACAAAAATAATAATGCTATATTTCTGTCCTTCTTTAGCTTCTTGACCTTTAACTACAAAGCCCCCTGCAAGACCTGCTTCACTAGATAACCCGATGACTGATTTTGCTCTTTCCTCTACATTTTTTAAGTTTTCTAATCGATTTTCTAAATCTTTATTTAAAGCTGTGATATTTTTATCTTCATTACCATATATTTTGTCATAAAAATTCTGAACTCTTGCTAACTGAAAATTAATTTGCTCATTTTTACTTTTATCATCAGGGTTATCAGAAATAAATAAATCATCATAGTATGAAACTAACTCATTAATTTTTCTTTCGTATTCTCTAACTTTCGTTTCATCATTATCATTTAATTCATCAAATAATTTGTCATATTGATCTGAAATTTTACCGATTTGATAGTTTATTCGATCAATTTTAGAAGTATCCTCACCATTTCGATCAAATAACTGTGTGTAAGTTTCGTGTATTTTTTCAGATTCACTCTCTAGAACATTTAAATTATCCTCGTTGGTTATCTCTAACAACCGTGAATAAATAGATTCACCATTTTCATTATTTGCGATAACCAATTGAAGTTCTTCAATACTCGCTAGTGATTCATCCAATTTGATTTTAAGTTGAGATAAATCATTCGTCTTAGCAATTAAATCTTGTTGGTGAGCTTTTATCTTATCCAACTCACTTTGTAAAAGTGAACTAACAGTATGCCGATGATCGGTTAAATCTCTTAAGTCAGACCTCAAAGAATACGTGGATGATAAATAATCATTTAAAGCCCTAAGTTGTGCTAATCCCTCTCGTAATCTCTTTTCATCACTCTCTTTTAAACCAATTAGCTTTAAGCTCATATTCTTCTTCTATATTAATGCCTTAACAGCATATTAAGCTAAATATGATATGGAATCATGAAAACTTTATTTCTTTTTTAAAAAATGGATCAATGTTTTTTGGGCAACCAATAATCTTGATTATTAAATGAAATATTATAGCCATCCTTGCTTTCAACAATCATTTCTATTTTGATCTTCAATGCATCCTGATAGCTCATCTTATGAAAAAACTGTAAGCCTTTTTTCACCCATGCCAAGACATCAAAATCATTATCGTGACTTATCATAGAAATCAATTCATTTTCTAATTTATGCTTACTTGCTTCTTTAACGAACTGAGAGTTCTTTAGAGAAAGATAATCAATATTCGTATTATATTGATTATTTAAAAAATTAATAAATCCAGTTAGTGCAGCGGCTTGACCCGAATATTTACTCAAATAAGCTTTTATTTTTTCCAAATTTGGCAGAATTTTATGATCCTGAATAGAGAGCATCAGCGCAACAGCAGGTTTGATTGCGAGCCTTACAGAACGAATGGATGTTTTACCTTGATACCGTTTTTCGTCTAGTTTTTGCTTATAAGCACATACAACATCAAAAGCTAATGAAGGCTGAGGTAATTGTTCAATCAACCTATTCGCTTGATCTATTTCAGAGCATTCATTTTTATTCATAGATGAAATTTTTACGCCATGTATTTGATCAAGCCACTGCACCACTAATTCAAACTTTCTAAGCCCACTTGCCCTTAAAATTTGTAATAGTTGGTCTGCATTAGGAATTTCATCAGTCCATAACACCTCTGTTTTAATGAAAAAATGAGTATGTTTATTTAAATAAAGAGCAGCTTGATGCTCTCCGACTGATTCAGCTAACCAATACACATAGTTTTCATACTGTTTTTTTAAAAAGACGGACTCAAACAGATGAATATTTTGATCAAACTTCACCCATAAATTTTTACGCCAATAACAATGATCACATAAATCAGCGCATCCCGCAGAGATGAGAGTTTTGCATTCAAGGCAGGGTTTATTAGGTTGAGTTCTGCATTTTTTACAGAGTTTCTTTCCACTTTGATCCAATTCTAACAAACGATATTTATGACATGATGGACATGTTTCATAATCCCTTGTTGAACATTTAGGGCAAACTCTTAGATCATCATTAAAGCGTGAAATTTTCGATAATTTTTGCGATTGGACATTGCATCTCTCACATCGTTCAATCTCTCTAAAATATACAGAACAGCTATTACAAACGACTCCATACTCAGTAAGCTTACCTATCGGTTTATTCAGCATATTACATCGAATACAAGGTTTCTTTTTTATGCACTCATTACATATTGCTTGATCATCATTTTTTGGCAACCGAGCTGATAACCCACATTCAGGACAAAGGCATTTTTTAAAAATCCGAGCATAACAAGTGGAACAATATTTTTGACCTTTGTACCTTTTCTTTATTTGAACGACTGATTTTTCACACCCATTACATATTTGCTCAATCTCAACCTTAATCAAGCTCATCACTCCGATATTTTTTTGATTTCCTTAATAATTTAAGCCACTTACGTTGCACAGTCTTTTTTGATTTTGGTTGTACATTATCAAAGCTATCACGTTTTAAAGCATAAACTCTTACAGGTTGGAGCATGGCAGACTTCATGAGTTGAAGCTGTAAAGGTAATTTTTTTCGCTTATCCCAAAAATTTGAACTACTAATCCCGTATTCATGAGAACGACTAATTATCAGCTCACAAGGAATTTTCATGATTTCATTCAATAGAGAAAGTATAACTCTACGTTCATTTGTATTTAAATATTCAAAAGCTATAGGAGTTAATGGAGATAATGGAGATAATGTATTCAAACTTAAACCAAAGCTTTCAAACATTTCAATCAGTTGAATATTATTAGTATCAACTAAATACCTGATTTCACTTATCCATGCTCGGGCAATATCAAACCATTCAATAGCTGAAATATTTTGATTGTTATATAAACCAAAACCCTTTTTTAAAACGCTATCTGCATTTTTTTGAAAATCTAAAATTCGAATATCAATCATTTGCGGTCGATATTTAATAAGCCCATACCTACATGAAGAACATACAGCTAATGACCCATGCTCTAAATCTATTTTAAATGGCTGAATAACCACTCCACAATCAGGACAATGATCTATTAAGTTTATTTGATGTTTTTCACAAGCAGTATGCCACCCCATTCGCCACATTAACCGTAAATACGCTAACGTCCCATCACTTTTAAAACATTGAGTACATACTTGTCGCCCTGAAAAATTTGATCGACTGCGCTGACCTAAACTTAAAATCCATGCATTGTTTGAACTCTTTATAAGATAAGGAGCTACATTACTTAGCATTGTTTGTAAAATTTTTTGTCTATCTTCAAAAGAATGTGAAAATAATAATTCAAGCCTATCACCAGTCACTCCTCGATCTAGATCAATCGTTAATGCTCTCCATTTATTCCACAATGCTTCTGCAAGGAGCAACGGGGAACAACCCATATCTAAGGCTGAACGAATCAGCCATGAAGATAGCACCTCACCATCTTCGATTGGTGTATGAATAAACCAGTTTTGAGCATAAGTAGGCATGTATACCTCGAATGATGCTAAATAGAATTAAGTTGAATATGGCGAATATTACGAGCACCTTCTGTTGGCTTAAGCCACCTAAATTTTTTAACAATTTCCAAGGTTATTTCTTCTTTACCTGTCAAGATTGCATCTTTTGCACATTCAACCAATAAACGATTTAAATCACCTAGATTTCCACCTGAAATTTCATAAAGTAAGGTCGCTATTTCTTGTGATCCTAAGTTTGATTTTTTTTCAGAGGGAGTAATCGAACATAGCTTAAAAGTAATCTTAAAAAATTTTCATCCAACTTCCATAAAGGTAAATCTAAAACTTCAAATCGACTCGCATATTGAGCATCTGTATGAAGAATCAGTGATGCATCACGAGTTCCCACACCAATGATGTTAAGGCTGAGTTCATTACTCAGTGTTTTAAGTGTATTCATCACTTCTTGAAGTTGTCTCGCACTTCCACTTAAACAATTGTGCAGCTCATCAATAATTAACATTTTTGTTTCATATTTACGCATCAGATGAACTGCTTGATTTCTCAATTTACTCTCAGGATCAGTTGCACGAAATGGAACAAAAAAATGCTCTAAAATATTAATATATAAATCTTTTACATTCGCTTTGGCAGGAGCTTGAATTGGAATGACGGGTTTGGTTAATGACATAAGTTGCATGTCCATATCATCAACTCTATTTGTATAGTGTTCCTTGGCAAATTCATGAATAATTGTAGTTTTACCCATGTTTGAATCACCTACAATTAAAAGGCATTCAGGTCTTAATTTTCTTGGGCGATTCAAAATATCAGTCAGCATATTCAAAACTGTAATCGCTTTCTGATACCCAATCCACCGATCTTCATAGAGCATGTTAATTCGCTCAGCATCACTAAGAACTATAGTTTCAAGAACATGTTCAGCAAGGTAATCATATTGCTTCATGGTTTTACCTCAAATCTTCAAAAGCTGTTAGATTTTGATCCCATAAGCTGTTCTGAGACTTTGGAGCATCTTTACTTGTATGGGAGGCTGAATTACTTTTATTTTCATGGTGAATTTCAGCAACCATTTTCCCATTCTCTTTCCTTCTTTGATTCATTCGGCGTTGCTTTTTAGTCAAAGTCACGGCTTGATCTACTTTTTCACGAAGATAAATTATTGCTTTGTAGATAGCATCTTGATCAACAGTATCTAATCGCTCACTCTTAAGATATGCTTGAACTTGCCTATATTCATGTAAGCCAATTGTTGGAATCTCACGTTTTGCTGTAGGCACTTTAAAGTATGTATTGGTATTCGGTTCATAAAACCAAATCATTGAAATATCACGTGGATCTCTTTTAAAAATAAACTTTCTTTTACGCCTTTTATCACTGTCAGTTGGATCAATTGCATTGATCCAAGGTCTTAAACAATCAGCAAAATAAAAGAGTTTATCCTTTTTCACACCTGTTCTTTGAATGGTTGATTCAAATTCAGGAGCAAAATCTAAAAAAAGCGTTGCTTCATCAGAAACTCTTTCTTTTAAACCTGTACCAACTCTAAATTTTGTTCCCCAAATACCTTCATCCCACATTTGTTGCGGAGGTACTTCAAGTATTGAATGCTTACTTTTATGGTATACATTAACAATCCAATATACGATGTAATGTTCCAACTCACGGAATGTTAAACACGCATTTTTAGCTGAATCATACGTTCCTTTTTCAAAAATGTTAGATTTAGTCGTCCCTTCTAAGACATGCATTTCAAGGTTTAAGATACCTAATAGACGTTCAATATGCCCACCATACTTTGCACCGCCAATAGGTCGATATTCCCAATTAATGTCATATTTTAGACATGCTTTATGCAAATGATTTGTTCTAAAATCAGAACCATTATCGGAATGGACTGAATCCATAATACCTTCAATATCCCACTCACCATCTATATCTAATTCAAGCAATTTTCTCTTTTTTGACAATATTGCCGATGAGATACACATAGCAACTGATGTCGCACTTGGAGCTTCTAAAGAAAGGTAATAACCAACAATCATTCTACTAAAAACATCAATTGCTAAAGTTAAATATGCCTTACCTATGGTTTCTCGATATTGCTCATCAACGATTTCTATATCTAATGGAGTGTGATCAATCTGTACATAAGCTAATGGATAATCAGCATTTGGGAATGTACCCGCAGAAGCTTCATATTTATCTCTTGCAGCCTTTTTTCCATATCTTGCCTTAGTCACCTCATAGGCATTAAGTGCTTCTATCCTATAGCGAATCGTATTGTCATGAGGGGGTTCTATTCCTCTCTTGAAACATTCAAGTCTAACTTCCAAAATTGTTTTCGCAATACTTGGCTTTAAGCTTGTTAAATATTTAGTATGAATAGCCTGTCGAATGATATTGTCTAACTCTGGTGACAACCTTGTTTTTTCTGTTGTCCAACCACGCTTCTTAGGAACTAAAGCTAAAATAGACTTGTTTTCTCTATATGCCTTAAGCCATTTCCACACAGTATTAACATGAAGATTATGCTCATTCGCAGTTTTCTTAACCGCTTCAACTGTGGAATAGTCAATAAGTTCCTTAATAATTTCATAATGATTTAAAGCGATTTGCCATAATTCAGCAGAAATATCCTCACCTTGATTAAGCCTAGAATTTAAATCATTATCCTCATTTAAAACAGACAATTCACTTATACTTACTTGAATGCTTCGTGCGGATTCCAAATTCGAAATCACAACTTCTTTCGCACTTAGGATATTGATAATTTTATATTTTTCATCTTTATAACCGACAATAGAATTTGGCTTAATAACTAGGCGATTTCTATCAATCTTTACTAATTCATCTTGTATCATTTAAATGACTCCTTGTGCTCTAGAACCATCGTTTACCCAAATAACAGTTTCAGCAGTAAAAGGAGCATATAGATCGCAAACAAGTATATTTTTTGAAACTAAAGCCCAAATTTGGTGAATAGCCTTTAATACATTTTTTTGATCTTTAAAAATATAAGCAGGTAATTGATTAACAGTTGAATGACCTAATTTTGATAATGTTTCAACTAATACTTGCTGATCAACCTCGTCAATATGGGAACGCCTAAATCTTTTTAGAAAATTAATATTTTCCCAATATTGATCATACAAACGAGACTCATCGATAATTTTAAATCTCCAACCTTTCTCAGAAGCTAAAGCATAAGCAGCCTTAAATTTTGGTCTAAGGTTTTCCCAATCTTCTTTTAATTTTTTTCTAGGTTTAATTTCGATTAATAATGGTGCAGGAAATGAATCAACATCATCATAAACCGCACTTGAAAATTGCACCAAATAATCAGGGGTATATGTCGATTCATTTCCTAAATCAGTTATATATGGAACAGAAATAGGCTGTTCAACTACATCAATAACATTGCTGTTAAATTCTTGCTTAAAAAGAAAATCACGCTCCAAGGTGGATTCGAACCATATCGTTTTTTCTCCCCTAAAAGAGTAATACCCTGAAATACTCCCATAAACAGTTTGAGGTTTTCTAACAGGGCTATATTCATCACTTATTCTTTTCATACTTGTCCTCACAAATAATCAACTAGCCCTTATTATTGTAATTTTGCATTCTACTAGCTCCTATTATTGTAAAAACTAGCTTTTATTTCTGTACAAAACAACATGCAAGTAGCTGAATTCATATCATGCCACTAGCTTCTATTATTGTAAATGACAGCGGTTCACATCCTAAACCAGGTGAAATTACACTATCTCATTTAGGTGTTTTATTTTTAGATGAATTACCTGAATTTGACCGAAAAGTTTTAGAGGTTTTAAGACAACCTTTAGAAGCAAAAGAAATTGTCATTTCTAGAGCATCTAGACAAATCACATTTCCAGCAAACTTCCAATTAATAACAGCAATGAATCCCTGCCCATGTGGCTATGCATTTAATCAAGATGTTCGTTGCCAATGTTCAGCAGAGACAATTAAACGATATCAAAATAGAATTTCAGGACCTTTATTAGACCGTATTGACTTACATATTGATGTACCACCTCTTCAAGCATCTGAATTACAAGATACAAAACCTGTTGAAAACTCAGATACAGTCCGCCTTCGCGTAATTGCAGCTTATAACTTTCAGATCGAAAGGCAAAATTGCCTCAATATGGCGCTTAGTCCAAAACAATTAGAACAATATGCAAGTTTAGACACTCAGGCACTTAACATTATAGAAATTGCTCAACAGCGATTAAATTTATCTGCTCGTGCTTATCATCGGGTTTTACGTGTTGCACGTACCATTGCAGACTTAGCACAAAGTGAACATATCCAAAGTAGCCATTTAACAGAAGCACTGTCTTATAGAAATACTCAGGCATAAAAAAGCCCGCTTTTTTGCAGGCTTTTTTCTTTACTTGAAATCTAAAACTTAGAAAGATTTAGTTAAAGTAAATACTGCACCTGTTTCATTAAGGCGCTTCTCGGCTTTATCTAACCCAGTTTTGCTAATATCCGTACCTATAGCTGCAAGTTCTGCAGTAAATCCATCGATAGATTTAAAGTCATACGTTACGCCAATTTTCCAATCGGTGTAATGATTCTTTCCATTAAATCCACCATTATATTCAACATAATCTTTTACCTTTGTATAACCTACATTCGCATTTGCACCGAATCCAGTATCAGCAAATGGTACAGCATAGCCTAATGAGAAATACCAAGCATCTTTATCCGATTTAACGTAGCTATTTGTATAATTGATCGTAGCATTAAAGCCATCACCTTCAGCAATTAAGCCTGATAATCCTGCACGAGCATAATATTCAGTAAATGCATAATCTTTTGTATGGCTAGGATAGCCATAACGCCACACACCAACATCAATCCAAGGTGCATAACTTACATTTTCAAATGTATAGCTATAGCCTAAATATGGATCCAACTCAAAATTTGGTGCATCATTTCCAAAATCTACATTAGATCCCCATACACCAGCATAAAAACCACTGCTATGTGCTAAATGCAAACCCACTTGAATTGCAGGATCATTTTGAGTTTGTGTCATACCACGAAAACGATAATCTGATGTAATCGCTGCTGAGCCACTAAACTCTAAACCTAATGGCAATTTTGAACTTTCATCTGCAAATGTAGCACCAGATGCAGTTGCAACGAAAGCTAGACTTAATGCTTTTAAAGTGAATTTCATTGTGTATCCCCTGATATCGTTAGAACGATTCTTTTTTGATTAATTTGAAAACTCACAAAGAAGTTAGCAATTGCTGTGCCAATTTAAAAAAAAGAAAACAACATCAAGGAAAATTGATACCAATAAAGAGATCACAATATAAATGACGTTGATTCACACGATACAAGTAGCTAAAGCGCTATAGGAAAAAATTAATTGCCAGCAACTCCCTCACCATAAAAACGCATTAAAAGTAAACAAATTTATATTAAAGTATTTACATTTTTATGAATTTGCACAAAAATAAGCCACACATAAGTTAAGATAAAATAACAATATTTAGACAAAATCTCCTTTTCTATATATTTTTTTTATGATCTTAGTTTATTTTTTTATACCCAAAGTGCCTATAAGTCATATATATTATGGCAAGTTAACTGCATTCTTAATCAAATTAAATGCATGTTTCTATAGGCAAATATATAAACCTCATTGGAAGAGTGTTTAACCTTAATTAATTAGGATTAATTATAAGCATCTTTTAAATGTGATTTATATCCATCACCCATTCACTATTATTTTGTATAGAGGCTCTCTCCCAATGCAAAAAACACAAAAATTATTACTTGCTACTTTAATTCAAGCAGCACTTGTTTCAACAGCTTTTGCCAGCGAACAAAGCGAATCTAAAGGTCTTATTGAAGATGCTGAAGGTTCTGTTTTATTCCGTACTGGTTTTATCGATCGCGATAAAAAAAGTGGTGCAGAAGATAATAGATCAGCAGCTCAAACAGCGATCGTAAAACTAGAAACAGGTTTTACACAAGGTACTGTAGGTATTGGTGCAGGTGTTATTGGTGACTGGTCATTTAAATTAGGTAGAAATGATCACTCTGGCAACAACATGATTCCACGTGATGCTAATGGCAATCCTCACGACCAATGGACTCGTGGCGGTGGTTTCGTAAAAGCTCGTGTTTCAAATACTACTGTAACTTATGGTACACAAGTTTTAGATATTCCTGTTTTTGCAAGTAATACAGCACGTTTAGTTCCTGAATACTTCACTGGTACATTAATTTCTAGCAATGAAATTAAAGATTTAAATGTAATCGCTGGTAAATTCACTAAAAACCAAATGTCAGATCAAATCTCTACAGATGGTAATGATTTAAAAAGTGCTTATGTTTGGGGTGCTAAATATAAATTTAATGATGCATTCACTGCTTCATATTACGGCTTAGATAATAAAGATCGCCTAGACCGTCATTATATTAATACAAACTACAAACAAGCATTAGCAAACGATAGCTCACTTACTTATGACTTCAGTGGTTACTATACAAAGTTTGATAAACAAGATAATGCTAATTTATATTCATATATTGGCTCTGCTGACAACTCATATAACAATAAAATTTGGGCACTATCAGCAACATATGCAACAGGCCCACACAGTGTAATGCTTGCATATCAACAAAATGATGGCAATGTTGGTTATGATTATGGTGACCATGCATCTGGTTTCCAAAGTATTTATCTACCAAACTCATACCTTTCTGACTTCAATGGTCTTAAAGAAAAATCTGCACAGATTCAATATAATCTAGACTTCAGTCAATTTGGTGTACCTGGCTTAGCATGGACTTCTGCATTTGTATATGGTTGGAACATTCATGCCAATACACCTTCTTATGCAACAGCTGGGGATAAGAACACGCCTGTTGTCAGTCGTGAACTAACTACTAGTAATGCTAAAGAACGTGAATTCTTTAACCAAGTGAAATATACTGTTCAGTCTGGTTTTGCTAAAGATGCAAGCCTACGTTTACGTTATTCACACTATCGTGCAGATACTGCTTATGAAAATATGTATATGCCTGACACTAACGAATGGCGTATCTTCCTTGATATTCCTGTGAAATTATTCTAATTCACACGATATTCAAGATAATAAAAAAACCTGCACATTGTGCAGGTTTTTTTATGGCTAAATTTTTAAAATAAAAAGCTTAAACCATCAAACAATTACTTGTTTGCTTCTTCATAAGCAGCAATTGAGCTTAGAACTTCTTGTTTTGCAACTTCAGAACCTTCCCAACCACTTAATTTAACCCACTTACCTGCTTCTAAATCTTTGTAATGAGCAAAGAAGTGTTCAACTTGTTTGATCAATAATTCAGGAAGGTCTGTATATTCTTGAACATCTTTGTAAATTGGAGTTAGTTTATCATGTGGAACTGCGATTAATTTCGCATCTACACCACCGTCATCTTCCATATTCAATTTACCTACAGGACGGCAACGAATTACAGAACCTGGCTCAACTGGATGTGGAGTCACAACTAATACGTCTAGCGGATCACCATCCAAAGATAATGTATTTGGAACATAACCATAGTTTGCTGGGTAGAACATTGCTGTACCCATGAAACGGTCTACGAATAATGCATCAGAATCTTTATCAATTTCGTATTTAATTGGTGCTGCATTTGCAGGAATTTCAATAATTACATAGATGTCATTTGGTGCATCTTTACCCGCAGGGATATTGCTGTAGCTCATAGCATTACTCTTTAACAAGTTAAATCTTTTTTAATCAAGAACGATTATAACCGTTTTCTCAATTAAATTTTCCGTCGATTATACATCTGCTCTGGAAAAATACATATTTTCAGCTCTGCTATTCATCCAGTAATGCGAATGACCAATAAAAGCAATGCAATAGGACAAAGTAATGCAAGTACCCAAAAAATAGAGCGTAGAGTTGCCCAATTAATTAAATAACAGATGCCATAAAATACTCTAAAAATAATATAAGCAATACCAAAAGTCATTATGACTACTTGTGGCACAACCATATATTCTGCCAATAAGATAGCTGCGAGAAATAATGGTAAAGTTTCATAACTATTTTGTTGTACTGCATTTGCGCGTGCAGCCAAACCAGTCGTTTTTGCTAAAAATACTCTAGGCTCTTGATTATCTTGCGCTTTAAAACCACCAACTTTTTTAGCAATGATTGCAAAAACATAGGGTAAAAGACATGCAATCAAAATTAGATAAACAATTCCACTTATACTTTGCATGAAGGCAATTCTCATGGAGATTTTATTGTCATATCATAGCATGGCATTTCATGGATAATTTTCGTTTAATGTCATGTTTTATCAATTTTAATTGTTTTAAGGATCCACTTTATGGTGAAGCCAGATCAAGAAGAAATGTTTAATGTCCTTGAAATGCAACGTGAGAATCAACTTAAAGTAGATCGTGCTTTTAAAATTGTGATTCCAGTTGTTGCATTTTTACTATGTGTTATTTGCGCCAACTTTAATATTTGGTCTACTGTTTTTACATTCGTTATTTTATG
The DNA here is from genome assembly GCF_059515885.1 of Acinetobacter sp. FY683. NCBI lineage: Bacteria > Pseudomonadati > Pseudomonadota > Gammaproteobacteria > Moraxellales > Moraxellaceae > Acinetobacter > Acinetobacter sp. FY683. The sequence continues at coordinate 70,537 of NZ_JCAKNA010000010.1, forward strand.
GATTTCATTTTACGCAGTTTCTGTTAAGCGTATGTCACTCGGTTTATGGGTTGCAATTCTATGTGTATATTGCCTCATTGATAACGTGCTGAGTTATGGTGCATTTAAAAACCCAAGTTTCTTGCGCCAATTTGGCACCATGTTTATTTTTCTTGGCATCTTTGGTGTAGGTCGCCCCTATATCGATAGATGGTTTTTAAAGAAATAAAAAAAAGCGCCATAAGGCGCTTTTTTTTATTTCATGACTTATGCAGGCTTACGTAAATCTTTACGTAAAATTTTACCTACGTTCGATTTTGGTAATTCATCCATGAATTCAACATAACGTGGGCGCTTATAGCCTGTTAAGTTTTCTTTCGCAAATGCTAAAATTTCTTCAGTTGTTAAAGATTGATCTTTTTTCACAACGAATAATTTTGGAATTTCACCTGATTTTTCATCTGGCACACCAATAACTGCAACTTCCAACACTTTTGGATGCTGAGCAACAACTTCTTCAATTTCTGAAGGATATACATTAAAGCCAGAGACTAAAATCATATCTTTTTTACGGTCAACAATTTTAACGAAACCTTGTGGATTCATTACACCAATATCACCCGTACGGAAGAAACCATTCGTCATGACTTTTTCAGTTTCATCAGGACGGTTCCAATAGCCCTTCATAACTTGTGGACCACGAATTGAAATTTCACCTTGTTCACCAAGAGGAACTTCATTGCCATCATCATCTAAAATAGCAACTTCAGTAAGTGGTAATGGAATACCAATTGAACCACTAAATTCCATAGATGCAGGTGGATTTGCTGTTGCTACAGGTGAAGTTTCAGATAAACCGTAACCTTCGATAATATTTGTACCTGTTACTTTTTTCCACGCTTCAGCAGTCGATGGCAATACAGCCATACCACCACCCATCGCCATCTTCATTTTACTGTGGTCAAGTTGTTTAAATTCTTCGTTATTTACAAGTGCATTAAACAATGTATTTACCGCAGGGAAGAATGTTGGTTGATACTTACGAAGCTCTTTAATGACAGCAGGTAGATCACGCGGGTTTGGAATAAGTACGTTTGCTTGACCTTTGTACATACCATAAAGCGCACATACCATAAATGCAAAAATGTGATACAGCGGTAAAGCACAGAAGATACGATCATCTGGTTGACCATCTTGCTTACCAAATTTACTTTGGAAAATACCATCACACTGCAACATATTCGCAACCAAGTTGCGATGTGTTAACTCTGCACCTTTAGATACACCTGTAGTACCGCCTGTGTATTGAAGTACTGCAGTATCACTTAAAGTAAGATTCGGGCGTTTGTAGTTGCTTGCACTTACTTTAGACATTGCTGCATTAAAGCGTACATGACCCGGAATATCCCATGCAGGAACTTGTTTACGAACAGAACGTAAAACAAAGTTTACAATGGTACCTTTCAGCGTACCAAGCAAGTCACCCACAGATGCAACAACCACATGTTTAACTGGAGTCTTACCTAATATCTTTTGATATACAGCTGCAAAGTTCTCAATAATTACTAAAGCTTCTGAACCAGAGTCATTTAATTGATGCTCTAATTCACGCGAAGTATAAAGTGGATTCACATTTACAAGTACTAAACCTGCACGGAAAACACCTAAAGCCACGATAGGATATTGAAGAACGTTAGGCATCATTACAGCAACACGTGCACCTTTAGCCAATCCTAAACTTTGTAAATATGTCGCAAATTTACGACTTTCTTCGTCTAATTGACCAAAAGTTAGAACTTTATCCATGAAGATAAAGGCATCACGTGCGGCAAACTTTTGAAAGTTGCGCTCAAAAACATCATTTAGAGATGTATTTTCTGCTGGAAGTTCAACAGTCTCTGGAATGCCTGTTTTTTGGTATTCACTAAACCAAATTTTTTCCATAACGTTCAATACTCCTACCTATAATCCTTAATTTTTAAACTGTTTCTTTTCAGTACAAGCTCATTATTTAACTTTTTGTGCTTTGTACTGCATCCATTTTGAACACTTTGCATATATAACGTATTTTGTTGAATAGATGCTAGCATTATCTTTGAATGAACAGTTTATTTGCTTTTTGATAACCTCTAGGTAAAAGTTGCCCTTTAGTTCCCCTTTTACCCACATATTTTTGAAGGTCATCACCTTTTAGTTTTAGTTGCTGCTGTCCTGCAAGCAATTGAATTATTTCATTTAAATTAAGAGTTGTCATGGATAAAATTTGATCTTTCACATCAAGTTGTATCAATTTATTACCCTTACCTTTATTTAATGAAGGTAATTCTTCTAAATCTATTACCAATAACCGACCCGCAGAGCTTAATACAGCTAGATGCGTAGCACCGTCAATCGTTTGTAAATCAAGTGCGGATGCATCTTCAGGTAAACTTAAGAAAGCCTTACCTGCTTTGGCACTCGTATCTAATTGCTTCGCTTGCGTTTTGAAACCATAACCTTTGTTACTTGCAACAATAAGTTCTGCATCATCATCTGCAATAAAGACTTGTTTAAAACCAATGCCACTTGCTGGTGCAAGTTTTGAACTTAATGGTTCACCCATACCTCGTGCAGATGGTAAACTATTAATAGCAAGTGCATAACTGCGCCCTGCTTCATCAAGCACATAAACACGTTGGTTTGATTTACCTTGCGCATGACTTAAATATTTATCACTCGCGCGATAGTTTAAGTTTTCAACATCAACATCGTGACCTTTTGCACAGCGAATCCAACCTGCTTCTGAAAGTACAACAGTCACAGGATCTGCAGGCAACATATCTTGTTCATTAATAGCTTCTGCATCTGCACGTTGAACAATTGGCGAACGGCGATCATCACCATATTTTTTTGCGTCTTCTTTAAGCTCTTCAATAATTAAAGCTTTTAAAGATTCAGGATTTTCTAATTGTTCACGAATAATTGCTGCACGAGCTTCTAATTCTTCTTGCTCACGGCGCATTTCCATTTCTTCAAGTTTTGCCAAATGACGTAACTTGAGTTCTAAAATAGCTTCTGCCTGAACTTCATCAATATTAAAACGTAACATCAACACAGGTTTGGGTTGATCTTCTTCGCGAATAATTTGAATCACTTCATCAATATTCAAATAGGCAATAATCAAACCACCTAAAATATGTAGGCGCTTTTCAATTTTATTTAAATGATATTGCAGGCGACGTGTGACCGTTTGTTTACGAATTTCGATCCATTCAAGCAAAATTTTACGAATAGATTTAACTTGTGGACGACCATCTGCACCAATCATATTCATATTGACGCGATAGCTCGATTCTAAATCTGTTGTTGCAAATAGGTGGCTCATCACCGCTTCTGCATCAATTCGATTTGAACGTAAAACAATAACCAAACGTGTTGGATTTTTATGGTCAGATTCGTCACGCAAATCTGCAACTAAAGGTAATTTCTTCGCTTGCATCTGATCTGCAATTTGCGAAATAACTTTAGAACCTGAAACTTGATACGGTAAGTCCGTAATCACAATTTCATTTTTTTCAACTTTATAAACCGCACGTACTCTGTAACTACCACGTCCTGTTGTTTGAACTTTTAAAAGCTCTTCTGGAGACGTAATAATTTCTGCATTGGTCGGTAAATCTGGTGCAGGAATATATTCTGCAATTTTAGAATCGGTTAGGTTAGGGTTGCGAATAAGCGCAATTGTACCTTTTACCACTTCGCGTAAGTTATGTGGCGGAATATCTGTTGCCATACCAACGGCAATACCAGTCGTACCATTAAGCAAAATATTTGGTACACGTGCAGGTAAATTTACAGGCTCTTTCATTGAACCGTCAAAGTTATCCTGCCAATCACATGTGCCCTGACCCAATTCAGACAACAGCACTTCACTATATTGCGAAAGTTTTGCTTCTGTATAACGCATTGCTGCAAATGACTTAGGATCATCTGGTGAACCCCAGTTACCTTGTCCTTCAATAAAAGGATAGCGATAACTAAAAGGCTGTGCCATTAAGACCATTGCTTCGTAGCAAGCAGAATCACCATGAGGATGATATTTACCTAATACATCACCCACAGTACGTGCAGATTTTTTCGGCTTGCCACTATGTTTTAAACCCAATTCGCTCATTGCATAAACAATACGGCGCTGTACAGGTTTTAAACCATCACTAATATGCGGCAATGCACGATCCATGATCACGTACATGGCGTAATTTAAATAAGCTTGTTCTGTAAATTCTGCTACGGAACGGTTTTCTGTCGCATGATGCGCAAGGCTTGTCATAACAACTTGTTATCCTAAATCGTTTTTGTCTGTTTAAGTTCTTATGCTATGTCGCAGGTGTCTTCTATACAAGGGTATGAAGTATCACTCTGCGACAATTTATGTCTTATGTCGTAAAAGTATCCATTTTATTCCAAATGATCAACTAAAAAATAACCAATCACTAACGAATAGAATCTAAAGACTTTCCTTTTGTTTCTTCACCTAGTACTAAAATGACACATGCAACCGCAAGTAAAACAGCAGTAAACATCATAAATACATAGCTAAAACCGTTATTCATCACCATCATATGGGTGACTACTAACGGTGCCACAATTCCACCCATTCGCCCAATTGCAGATGCCCAACCCGATCCAAAAGCACGAATATTCGTTGGATATTGTTCTGGTGTATATGTATAAAGTACGCCCCATGCGCCCAAGTTAAAGAACGACATTAGGCAGCCCCAAATTACAATTTGCTCAACACTGTCAGATTGTCCAAAGAAATAGGCAGACACAGCACACATGCCAATAAAGCCCGCCAATGTTACTTTACGACCTAATTTTTCAACCAACCATGCAGCAGCAATATAACCTGGAAGTTGTGCCAAAATCATGACAAGAACATATTCAAAGGATTGAACAATGGTGTAGCCTTCTTTCACCAATAAACTTGGCAACCACGTAAAAATACCGTAGTAAGAATATACAATACCAAACCAAATCAACCACAACATTAAAGTACGGCGAGCAAAAGCCCCTGACCATAATTGTGTAAATGATACATTTTGCTTTTCTGATACAGGTTTAACTTCTATTTTTTCGATCACTTCCACACCACATTGGCGTTCAAAACTTTGAACCAATGCATGCGCTTCATCAATACGACCACGGTTAATTAAGTACGGAATAGATTCAGGAACTTTTTTCCAAATAACAATGGCATATAAAGCAGGAAGTCCACCAATTAAAAATGCAGCATGCCAATCAAATTTTGGAATAACAAAATAAGCAACTAATGCAGCACATAGCCAACCTAATCCCCAAAAACTTTCAAGTAATACAATAAAGCGACCACGCACATGTGCTGGAATATATTCACTCACTAAGGTAACAGCAACAGGAAGTTGACCACCTAAACCCAAGCCAACAATAAAGCGAAATACCAGTAACCACGTTAAATTTGGCGCAAAAGCACAAGCCGCGGTTGCAATACTGTAAATGACTAAAGTAATGGCAAATACGGTTTTACGCCCCCATTTATCTGCCAAGCCGCCTGAAAATACTGCGCCAATTGCCATTCCCACAAAACCAATGGAAACCACCCAACCTTTTTCAGCAGGTGTCATTGACCAATCTTCAGCCATTTTTGCCAAAATAAACGAAATGAGACCTGTGTCCATTGCATCGAACATCCACCCCAGTCCGATTACCCATAGCAGGGTATAATGAAATTTACCTATAGGTAAACGTTGTACTCGTGAGACTAAATCCATAACAATATCTCTGACATGGTGAAAGGTTGCGTACTGCTTTCCCAACAGGATTTTATGCTTTTACTATTAATATTTTTATAAACCACATTCAAAAAAGTAACTGTTTTTTATGCAGTTACTTATAAACTACTAAATAGTATTAAGACTCATCTTTCGATGAAGCAGATTGCTCATCATCATCTTTATAAATAAATTTCGGCATTTCTAAACCGAAATAAATCGCAATTAAACGAAGTGTAAAACCAAATACCAATGTTGCAATAACAGTTAATTCAAGTGATAAGCCAATTTCTACGCAAATCCAATAGCAAATGACCGATACCAAAGAAATACTTGCATACAATTCACGACGGAAAACAAGTGGTACATCATTACACAAAATATCACGCAAAATACCACCAGAAACCCCTGTGAGTACTCCTGCAACAGCACTTACAACAAAGCCATGCCCCATCTGCAAAGCAATTTGACAGCCAATAATGGTAAAACCAATTAAGCCTAAAGCATCTAAAATTAAGAAAATGGTGCGTAATTGACTCATCCATTTAGCAATTACTATTGTGACAAAGGCTGCACAACAAGTTAATACTAAATATTCAGGATGTTTCACCCACGTTAAAGGGTAATGTCCAAGTAGAACATCTCGAACAGAACCGCCACCTAAAGCAGTCACACAGGCAATGAGCATTACGCCAAACCAATCCATACTACGCCGACCAGCAGACAAAGCACCTGTCATTGCTTCAGCAGTAATTGCGATAATATAAATAATGGTTAACAACATCGCCCTGATTCCGTGTAGGGTAATAATTGTGCGCTATTCTAAGGCATATCTCAGATAAAATTACATAAATTGCGCACAACATTGTTTAAATTTTTTATTTGAACCACAAATACATGGCTGTTTCATCGTAATTTTTTGATCTGTTGTCGGATCCAAAAAATACCATGCGCTTTTTTGTTGCACAAAATGTGAAATTTCATGATGAACCTGTTCTTTCTCTCCATCATGATAATGCGCTTTAAACTCGACTTGTGCATGATGTTTATCTAATTCTTCATTGGCATTTATAACTTCTAATTTTAGCCATTGATTCGCTTTGCTCCAGTCTGTAATTGCCTGAATATCTAGAGCTTGTTGTTGTCCAATTACTGTAGTTTGGACAATATAATCAATTTTCTGTTTTGCAAATGCACTATATCTTGAACGCATAAGTTGAGCCGCTGTTTCAGCTTTCAATTGACCTAAATGCAGTGGCTCACAACAGCTTTGATATTCACCTTCACCACAAGGACATGCGCTTAATGACATTCAATTTTCCATAAAAATAGCCCGAAATATCGGGCTATTTTAACGGAATTGAAAATAGATTTTAACGATTTAAATCTATTTTCAATATTCACACACCTTTCAGAACGTCTTGTCTTTATGGGTGATGTGTACTTTTTCAATTTTCTGACCTTCCATCGTCACAATTTCGAAAACATAACCATCAATTTCAATGTTTTCTCCATTTTCAGGCAAATGACCTAAATGAAATAAGATATAACCTGACAGCGTGGAATATTGCTCAGACTCATCGACTAAATCGCGTCCTAAAAGTAAGGATACATGACGAATATCGGTTGAACCTTCTAGCATTAATGAACCATCCGCCAGACTTTCAGCTGTTGTATCAAGCTCATCTTCATCTGGGAATTCACCCGCAATTGCCTCAAGCACATCAATAGGTGTTGCGACCCCTTCAATTGAACCATATTCATTAAGAATGAGTGCCATTTGTAATGGAGCTTGACGCAATTGTTCCATCACCATTAAAACTTGTGCATTTTCATGAACAATCACAGGCTCACGCAAATGAGCTTCAAAATTCAAAGCACCTGTTTCAATGTATTCATTCATCACTTTATGGGTCAGCACCACACCTGCAATATTATCAAGCTCGCCATGTGCCACAATTAAACGTGAATGCGTAGTACTTAATAATTGCTCTCGAATAGATTGTTCATCTTCATCTAAATCAATCCATTCAAGCTCAGGTCGAGGCGTCATTACAGACTTCACAGGACGTTCAGATAAACCGAGTACCCCTTGAACCATCACACTGTGATAAACACCATTTTCTTCATCAAAAACTTCATCTGCGAAAGCACGTGTTGCCAAAACATCTTCCACATTATTATCTTGTGACTCTGCCCCACTTTTAGCACCTAACATACGCATCACAGCAGATGCTGTTCGATAGCGTAAATCTGTTGTCGTTACCATTTTTTCTTGGTTATGACGCATGGTTTGATTCAAAAACTCAATAAGAACAGAGAAGCCAATTGCAGCGTATAAATAACCTTTAGGAATATGATAACCAAAGCCTTCGACTAACAATGAGAAACCAATCATCATTAAGAAACAAAGACATAGAATAACAACAGTTGGATGTTTGTTCACAAAATCCATAAGCGGTTTCGATGCCCAAAGCATAATACCAACAGCAATGACCACTGCAATCATCATTACAGAAAGATCTTTCACCATCCCCACAGCCGTAATCACACTATCTAGTGAGAAAACAGCATCTAGCACAACAATTTGAATAATCACCATCCAAAATGTAGCGTGAACTAGGTTTTCCTCTTTGTGTATTGGCTTACTTTCAAGACGCTCTCGTAGCTCCATGGTGCCTTTAAATAAAAGGAATACACCACCAAACAGCAAAATAAGATCTCGCCCAGAAAATGGATGATTGAAAATATGAAATAAAGGATTTGTAAGCGTTACCACCCAAGCAATAGATGCAAGCAAAATTAAGCGCATACCAAGTGCTAATAGCAACCCAACAATACGTGCTTTATTACGTTGCTCTGGAGGTAGTTTTTCCGCCAAAATTGCAATAAATACTAGGTTATCTATACCTAATACAATTTCTAAAATAACAAGTGTGAGTAATCCCACCCATGCAGATGGATCAGACATCCATTCAAAGATCATACGTTCTTCTCCTGAATACCATCTCTATTAGATTGAGATTTAAAGAATTGCACATCCACTAGAAATAAAGAATTTGCAAAATTAAAGGAACTAATTGCGTTGGAAACCCAACTTCCACTACCCATGTCGGTTCTATTGTTGTGAAACAGATTTTTAGTATAGAAAAGATTCTAATTAGAATCATCTTTTTTTATACAAACTTTGTTTTCATTTTATAACTAAATGATGCACAAGAAAGTTTCTTTTACTTACTTGTCACATTTTATCTCTATGCTAAATTAAAAATATAGCCGATGATAGGATGATGACAACAAAATGAACCATGCATTAACTATGATTGAATATAAGAACCCATCTCCTAAAACCACTCAACCACTCGTTGCACTTTATTGTGGTTCTCGTTCTGGTAACAATCCAATTTATAAGGAAAAAGCAATTGCACTTGCAAAAGGTCTAGCTGAGCATAATCTTGGCTTAGTTTATGGCGGTGCAAGCATTGGTTTAATGGGTCAAGTTGCAGATACTGTGATTGAACACGGCGGTGAAGCAGTTGGTGTTATTCCCGAGTTTATGTTGGATTATGAAATTGCTCACAATACGTTAACTGAATTACATATTGTACGAACAATGCATGAACGCAAAGCCATGATGGCAGAGCGTGCTTGTGCTTTTGTTGCACTGCCTGGCGGTTTAGGAACATTCGAAGAAATTTTAGAAATTGCAACTTGGGCACAGTTAAATCAGCATCAAAAACCAATGATGCTTTATAACGTAAATGGATTTTATGATTCCTTGATTGCTCAACTTGATCATGCTGTTCAAGAAGGTTTTTTACCACCGCAACACAGAGCAAAACTCATTGTGTGTAATTCTTCAAAACAAATTTTTAATGCGTTAAGCAATTTAGATTGCCCTAAATCTTTTGTGGTCTAAGCCAATATTAATACAATAAAAAAAGCGAGCACTTAGCTCGCTTTTTTTTATTTTACAGACTTAACTTGCTAAACCTGTAACAAATTCATAAAACCAAGGCAAAGTCGTTGCTAAAATCACACTCATCGCTAAACCAAACATCAACTTCATTGCATCTTTACTTACATTACGTGAAGTACGACGTTTACCTACCGCTTGAATTAACATTGATATTGCAAACTCACGACCTGCAAGCAAACCTAAGAACACCCAAGTGGTACTCATTGGAATGTTACTCCACTCTTTAAATACTAAGAGAATAAGAGCATAGATAAAGTCAACAATAGTTGCTGCTCGAACATCTGTTACATCTGTTTTAGTATCAACAATTTTCTGAATTGCCCCGCCACGCTTGTATAAAATAACACCAAGCAGCACAACAAAAACAACAATTGCAAAGATTAGAAAATCAAATGGAACCTGACGTGGTACATATACAAAAATGTTCGCCAAGTCTTGAATGAGCCATTGGCTCCATAAAAAACCAGTCGATAACCACTGCAATACAATCCATTTTGTGGAGTGTTCTTGATCTTTGGTTTTGTTAAAGTACACCGTTGTTTTACTAGCAACGAAACGATAAATCAGTAATGCCGTAATAAAAGCAACAGCATACCCCATCATCGATTTCACCATCATTGCCCCCAAACTTGCAGGGGAAAATATGGTTAAAACCAAGAATGTGGTACTTACAGGAATACCATATTTCGTCAGTAAAATAAGCAAAATTGGCGGCACAATATACAACCAAGTAATTCCCCCTTCAGGGAATGGAATGGTTTCTAAACGCCCATAAGATGCATCGCCAACGCCTGAAGCCCACCAGCCATAGCTGAGAACTACTGCTAAAATTACGCTAATATAAATCCACAACACCCACCAAGGACGATGTGAATTGGAAGAGATAAATGTACCTAAAGTTTGTGGTACGTCATTTCCGACAATGGAATAGGCTGCTAAACAGAAGCCAATGACCATTAAGATTTCAATTGTCATAACAAGAAATGCGAGATCATAAATATATTGCCATCTTATGTCGCTTTTATGACAATTTCATGAATATCCAACAAAATGATGACAAAAAATATATTCATATATGTTAAGAGTAAGTGAAAGAAAAACATAAAAGGTGGGTCTTGAAATTGAGATGTGCTCCCCTTTTATCTTTCAACAATATTCTTAGGTTTCAATAAGAAGATACTCTGCATTCTATTTCCAATTACATTAAACTTAGAAAAAACATTGATATAAATTTATGAGTCAAACACCTGTTCATACAGCCTTACAGCCTGAATTTCGCTTGTTAGTCTTACTTGTATCTATTGGTTTTTTTATGCAAGGACTAGACACAACAATTGTAAATACAGCACTTCCTGCCATGGCTCGCAGCTTAGGCGAAGATCCTTTACAAATGCACAGTATTGTCGTGGCTTATGTATTGTCTGTTGCAGCATGTATTCCTTTGAGTGGATGGCTCGCAGATCGCTTTGGTGTTCGAAATACCTATTTTTTAGCGATTATTATTTTTACCCTCGCATCTTTAGGTTGTGGTTATTCAGAAAGCATTAATGAACTTTTAATCTATCGCGTTATTCAAGGTATTGGCGGAGCATTACTTCTACCTATTGGGCGCTTGGCTATGCTCAAGGTGATTCCACGTACTCAATTTCTTGCAGCAATGAGTCTAATGAGCCTTGCAGGATTAATTGGACCACTCATTGGACCTACTCTTGGCGGCTGGATTGTAGAAGTCACCACATGGCATTGGATTTTTCTGATTAATATTCCAATGGGAGTACTTGGCGTTCTCATTACCTTTAAAGCCATGCCCAATATCACCGAGCCAACAGTGCCTACTTTTGACTTCATCGGTATTATGTTGCTGGTATTTGCAATGGTTGGCTTATCTTTAGGTATTGAAAATTTTGCTAATCCTCAACATTCGATTTGGTGGAGTATTGGCTTAATTATTATAGGAATTTTGGCTTCTTTATTTTATGCATTTCATTCGCATACACATAAAAATGCATTATTCCGCAGTAAACTATTTAAAAATCGTATTTATGCTGTTGGCATAGTAGGCAATTTCTTTGCTCGCTTAGGTGGTAATGCATTACCTTTTTTACTCCCACTTATGTTGCAAGTCGCTTTTGGTTTTGAACCATTTGTTACAGGGTTACTAATGATTCCAACCGTTATAGGCTCATTAGCATCAAAACCCATTATTCGTCCTATTATTCAAAAATTTGGTTATCGCCAAGTTCTACTCATCAATACACTATTAGTTGGCGCATGTATTGCGAGTTTTGCCCTAACATCTGCAGATACACCTATTTGGTTGCGTGCAATTCACTTCTTTATTTTTGGCGTACTTAACTCATTACAATTTGTATCTATGAACACGCTCACTCTCAAAGATTTACCGCAACAAGATGCAAGTAGTGGTAATAGTTTTTTGTCAATGATTATGATGGTTTCAATGAGTATAGGTGTGGCGCTTGCAGGCACATTAGTCAATGTTTTTACAGCCTATTTAGGTCCAGAAAACACCACAACAGCTTTTCACATTACCTTACTTATTCTAGGCTCTATCAACATCATCACTGCAGCAATTTTCTGGCAAATTCCTAAAAATACGCCCGTGTAAATTGTTTGTATCAAGAGCGTAGTTTGTTATTTAAGAACAGCGTATCATAAGCTTAAATACTACTTTTTATATTTATAATGAGTGCACGAAAAAAGAAGATTCATCATAAAGCAGCATATCGCTCCCTCTTGGGTATAGGGGGATTTTGTCTTGTTCTTATAATCTATTTAAGCTTTTTTCAACAGCGCTCTGCATCTGCTACAGAATATCCTATAAAAGGATTTGATGTTTCACATCACCAAGGTGATATTCAATGGAAAAAAATATCACCTAAAACTTATAAATTTGTTTATTTAAAAGCAACTGAAGGCGGTGATTTTAAAGATCGAAAATTCCAAGACAATTGGCTCAAAGCACGAGAACAAGGCTTTCTAGTCGGGGCATATCATTTTTATAGAATTTGCCGTGATGGACAAATTCAAGCTCAAAACTTTATAGAAACAGTACCCAATAAAGAGAATGCCTTACCGCCTGTTATTGATTTAGAATATGACAGCAATTGCATCAATACCTTTACCAAAGAGCAGTTATTACAAGAAATTCAGATCATGCATGATCAGATTTATCAACATTACGGTAAACAACCTATTTTTTATATTTCTAAAAGCTTCTATAACATTGTACTTGCAGGTGAATTCAAGAATACACCTCTTTGGGTACGTGAATATCAAGGTAAACCAGATTTAAAAGACAATCCTAAATGGCTCATGTGGCAATATACCAATCAAGGAAAAATTACGGGTATTCCTACTGTTGTTGATATGAATGTCTTTAATGGCAATGAAAAAGAATGGCATGAATTTCTAGAAAAAAATAAAGTTGAACAGCCTTTAAATACCCCCAATAAAAATTAAGTCAGACAGTTTGTGTCGTTATGCCTAAGGCATGTCTTTCAACAAACCCATTGAACATGTAATACTGAACATAAAGCAAACAATCCTTTGAGTGCATGCGAAAAATCATACACATCGACATGGATGCATTTTATGCATCTGTTGAATTACGAGATCAACCTGAATTAAAACACTTACCCGTGGTGATTTCATCACACCATCCACGTGCGGTAATTGCGGCTGCATCTTATCCTGCTCGTACTTTTGGGTTACGTTCTGCAATGTCGATGACACAAGCAAAAAAGAAATGCCCTCAAGTTATAGTAATTGAACCTAATTTTAATAAATATCGTGAAGTTTCAGCTCAAATTCATCAAATTTTTCAAAAATATACATCAATTATTGAACCCTTATCTTTAGATGAAGCCTACTTGGATGTTACTGAAAATTTGCAAAATATTAACAGTGCAACCGAAGTTGCGATGCGGATTCGTGAAGACATTTTTCAAGTCACAGGACTTACAGCATCTGCAGGTGTTGCACCAAATAAATTCTTGGCAAAAATTGCATCTGACTGGAATAAACCCAACGGAATTTACGTAATCAAACCATCTCAAGTTCAGAGCTTTATTCAACACCTAGAACTTAAAAAGATTCCCGGTGTAGGTAAAGTCACTCAAGAAAAATTAAGATTTTTAAACTTAGAAACCTTGGGCGACTTACAAAACACTGAAGAAGCTTTTTTAACACATCACTTTGGAAAATACGGGAAACAACTTTTTCTATATGCAAAAGGCATTGATGAAAGACCTGTACAAACAGAACGAGAGCGTCAATCTATTTCTAAGGAAACCACGTTCGATCAAGACTTTAATTTAGAACAATGTCTTCCCTACTGGCCTAAACTGATTGATCAAGTTTGGGAGATATTAGAAAAGAAAAACTTAGCTGCTCGTGGGGTTTCAGCAAAGCTAAAATTAAAAAATTTCCAAGTCATTCAACATAGTAAAAGTTTCAAACTGCCTCTAAATAGTAAAAATGAAATGAAACAAATTTTAGAAAATTTACTCTCTGAAATGCATATTCCTCAAGATTATCAATTTAGATTAGTCGGTATTGGCGTATATCAACTTCAAGAGAAAAAGCCTCAGCCTCAACTTTCTCTTTGGGATGATTTATCCATCTAATTTGATTCTTTTTTAATCAAAAGAATAAAAATAAAGCAAATTAGTCTTCACATTCAATATTTTTAGAGTAATCTACTTCTGCGATGCATTATCCATGTATGCGCTGAGATGCTGAAAATCACCTTTACTTTCAGCATTTGTCCTGTGATTGGCGAGACGATCAAATCCGAACATTACAGGGCATCTCTGATGTCAGCCCATGGAAATTCTTTGTGCATATCTAATATAAGTTATTCAAATTTATCTTTTAAAAACTCGATTTTCTACGTACAAAATACATCAATTAGTATTATTGCTGTTGGGTTTACTGCTTTTATCACTACATCACTCGTTATTTTGAACCATTTTTCATAGCATTCTGTTGCTCTACACTCAGCTACAGATGGTCTGTTAACAGCAATTTTGCAGTATTAATACTAGAAAATTAAGCTCAAAATATTTTATTCATAAAAACAAATCTCCTCGTATTTTCTTTTTTATTTTTAATTATACAGATACAGAGTTCATACTCAGCCTATTGGCGTTTTTTTGGTATCATCCTCACATACATTCTATATTTTAAAACGGTAATCTTATGGCTGTAGAACGCTTACATATTCAAAAGCGCTTTTCTGAAATTGCTATTTCTGGGAACTTGATTCATTTAGCAGGTCAATTGGCATCAGATTTAACACTCGACATCAAAGGTCAAACACAACAAACCTTAGATTATATTGACCAATTTCTTGCAGATGCTGGAACAGATAAAAGTCATATCCTATCTGTCATGATTTTTGTTAAAGACATTGCCGTAAACTATGCACCAATGAATGAAGTCTGGGATGCTTGGGTTGCAGACATTGATGCTCTACCTCGCACTTGTGTAGAAGCGAATATGAACAAACCAGAAATTTTAGTTGAAATGACTGTTGTTGCTGTTAAACCGTAATTCAACTTTCATATAAAAAGCATGCCTTTTGCATGCTTTTTTTAATTCATTAATTTTAGTTGTGATGAAGGCTTTTCTGAATAAAACTCATATTTCTTTAACGATGCAATATCTTGCTCATAAATTTCAAAACTGTCTAAAAAGTTAAATTTATCTTTCAATTGCTGAAGTGTAGGTAAACCATAAAAATGCAAAACACGGTATCCAGCTAACTTTAAAATTTCGTCTTGATACATAGTATTTTTATGCTTTTTAGTTGCGGCATAGTCTTCCACTGCAATAATAGCAACCACTTCATTTTGCTGCCCTAAAACAACAAAATCCGCCATCATATTCCTATATTTTGAACGAGTATGATGAAATTTCGTTGTTAATAATGAATCGAAAGAAACATGTACCAAAATAGTATGCTTCGGTAAAGTTTTCTTTAGGCGAGTGAAAACAAGCTGTTCATTGGCACTAAAAATTGCACGTTGTTTCAGTGCACTATCATGAGGCTTTACACGTGACCTTAAATTCTTAAACGCTAAAAAAACAATTAAGGCTAAAAGCAAAGCCCCCATTAAAAAATAAACCACCATTACTGAATCCCTTATTTTTTTATTTTTTATGCATACTTTGCACATCAATATCATTTAATAAATTTATTTCATTTTGATTAATTAAAAAATCACATTAAAATTACTATAATTAACTGATCAAATTTCCTTACTGATCATTTAAATCAAAACAGCCAATATCTGATAATCAACTTCTCATAATGTAGCTTAAAACTTATTTTTAGATCAACTTTTATCCAATATTTCCTATAAATTTCCGATGAAATAAGCATAAATAAAAAAGGACTCTTTTGAGTCCTTTTTATTTATTTACTACGCTTTTGATTTAGGCTTAGATTTTCCTTTTGGCTTCGAACCACCAAAAGGCTTTTTCGCATCACCCGTTTCACGCGGAGGTAAACCTGTATGTTGCGTTAGAATCTGACCACGTTCAGGACGTTTTTTGGTATTGGAAGGACGTGATTGTGCAGCTTTACCACGATTACCTTGTTCACCCGTACGTTTTGCAGAATCACCTGCAACAGTCGAATTTTTCTTACGTGCAGATTGATATTGACCTTCTGTTCCCGCAGGTTGATACGTCGGAATCAAATGCTGTTTAGAGTTCCCAATTAAGTCCTGACGCCCCATTTCTTTTAAGGCTTCACGAAGCATAGGCCAGTTATTAGGATCATGATAACGCAAGAATGCTTTATGTAAACGACGACGCTTTTCACCTTTCACAATATCCACTTGTTCGGTATAACGTGCCACTTTTGCAAGCGGGTTTTTACCTGTGTAATACATCGTGGTTGCTGTTGCCATTGGTGAAGGATAGAAGGTTTGTACCTGATCGGCACGGAAACCATTCTTTTTCAACCAAATTGCAAGGTTCATCATGTCGTAATCGGTCGTACCCGGATGCGCCGCAATAAAGTAAGGAATAAGGTATTGTTCTTTACCTGCTTCTTTACTGAAGCGGTCAAACATTTGCTTGAAGCGGTCGTAAGTACCAATACCCGGCTTCATCATTTTATTGAGTGGACCTTTTTCAGTATGCTCAGGCGCAATCTTCAGGTAACCACCGACATGATGTGTTACTAATTCTTTGACATATTCAGGGTTCAATACCGCTAAGTCATAACGTAAACCCGAACCAATCAGAATCTTTTTAATACCTTTTAACGAACGCGCTTTACGATATAACTGCGTTAACGGTGCATGATCGGTATGTAAGTTTTGACATACACCCGGGAATACACATGATGGTTTACGGCAGTTTTTCTCAATTTCAGGATCTTTACATGCTAAACGGTACATGTTGGCTGTAGGGCCACCTAAATCCGAGATAATGCCGGTAAAGCCCGGTGCAGTATCACGAATCTTTTCCACTTCACGTAAAATTGATTCTTCAGAACGGTTCTGAATAATTCGCCCTTCGTGTTCTGTGATTGAACAGAAAGTACAACCACCAAAACAACCACGCATGATGTTCACAGAGAACTTAATCATGTCAAAGGCAGGGAAACGTGCTTCACCGTACGATGGATGTGGCAGACGTGCATATGGCAAATCAAACACATAATCCATCTCTTCCGTAGTTAACGGAATTGGTGGAGCATTCAGCCAGACATCACGCTCGCCATGTTTTTGTACCATAGCACGTGCATTACCTGGATTGGTTTCCAAATGCAAAATACGGTTAGCATGTGCATATAAAACAGGATCTTGCGCTACTTCTTCATAAGCAGGTAAACGAATCACTGCAAGTTCACGTGGCGGTAATTTATGTTTAATCGCTTTAGATGATGGCTGTAACTGTACAATCTGAGTATTCTCATCCAAATGATCGCCTTCACGGACAATTGGATTCGCCACAGGCTCTTTTTGAAAACCTTGATATTGCGTCAGACTATCTTTGTCTTTTTCAATTTCACAGCCTTCTAAATCTTCGGTCATCACATACGGATTGATAATCGGATCAACTCGACCCACGGTATCAACATCATTAGATGCAATTTCAACAAATTTCGCTTTAGATGCACGGTTATGTTTATTAACAATAAATGCTGTACCACGCACATCTGTAATATCTGTAATTTTTTCGCCACGTGCTAAACGGTGCATAATTTCAGTGATTGAACGCTCGCCGTTACCATACATCAATAAATCGGCTTTTGAATCCATCAATACCGAGCGACGCACTTTGTCTGACCAATAATCATAATGCGCAATACGACGTAGCGATGCTTCAATACCACCTAATAAGACTGGCACATCTGGATAAGCTTCGCGCACACGTTGGCAATATACCGTTGCTGCACGGTCTGGACGTTTATTCGGTACATTATCTGGAGAATAAGCATCATCTGAACGGATTTTACGGTCAGCCGTATAACGGTTGATCATTGAATCCATATTACCTGCCGTAACACCCCAAGCAATATTTGGTTTACCCAATACGCGGAACGCATCCACATTGGTCCAATCTGGCTGTGCAATAATGCCGACACGGAAGCCTTGCGCTTCTAAAGTACGACCAATAATCCCTGAACAGAATGATGGGTGATCGATATACGCATCACCACATACTAAAATAAAGTCACAACTGTCCCAACCGAGTTGATCCATTTCTTCGCGTGACATCGGCAAAAATGGCGCAGGGTCAAAACATGACGCCCAATATTTGTCGTAATCAAACAACGCTGTGGGCGCTGTCTGCATGGTATAAGCAGTAGACATGGCTAGCAATTCTCGGCTGGCAGATGAGAGGAGATCTAAAATAGATCAAAGATGAAAGTCGATCATTTTACCATGAATTAAATTCAATATGTTTGATTAAAATTCAAACAAAATATTTCTATTCATTATTTTTTAATAAGCTTTCTATTATAAAATTATCTCTATTAATTAAATATAAATAAATAGAATATGAATTACATCACATTAAAGAAGCTATAATAAATCATTTAAGTAATACTCACAAATATATACAATAATATAAAATATAATTATTAAAATTGTTTAAACAAATGAATATTAATACTTTATTACTATTTTTGATTAGATCAACTTCATAAAATAGTAGACTATAAAGCTAGGTTTAATTTAAAAAATAAACCTTTTATATTTTTTTATGGGGTAAAAAATGGCTAAAGTTTCATTAGATAATTTAACAGATATTGACGGTTTTGTTGTAGCTGCATTAGTAGATAGCGAAAGTGGTCTTGCATTGGCAACTCAAGGCAATGGTTCTATCGATCTTGAATATGCCGCAGCAGGTAATACTGAAGTTTTACGTGCAAAACGTAAAGTTGCAGCTGCTTTAAATTTAGAAGATTCAATTGAAGATATTTTAATTACATTAGGCAAACAATATCACTTAATTCGCCCATTAGTTTCAAACGAATCTTTATTTTTATATCTAGTTTTAGACCGTTCAAAATCAAATTTAGCAATGGCTCGTCATGAGTTAAAAGCTTTTGAAAAAGAATTAGATTTTTCTTAATCAACAAAACCACCTCTTCATTTGAGGAGGTGGCTAAATATAAATGAGATGATAAGCAATTTTATGGTAAATAATATTTATGTTGCAATTGTTGGTTTAAGCTTAAATACGACCAATCAACTTAAATCATTATTCCATGATGCAGTGAATGCACAATTTAAGATTATATGGACAAACATTGCCAATCCTGAATTAAATTTCGTTATTTTAAATCAATCTTTTATAGAGTCTCCTGCTGCTCATACAATTAAAACCAAAAATATTCCAATTATCACTATCCAACATGATAAAAATAAAGAGAATATAATAGAAAATAACCATTTATTTCTACCATTTTCAGATATAAATAATCTCAAAAAATGGATTCAAGCCAATATTAAATTAAAAATTAATACTCATTTTAACTTTAAAGAAGATATTAATTTTCTTGAGAAATTTAATATAATTTTTGAGTCAAATAATTCAAACTTTTTCCAGTGTTATATTAATCATGAACAAAGTTTTATTATTGATAAAAAAATGCATGAAATATGGGTTCAAGAAAATTTTGAATTTTCTCCCATTAAAAAGCTTAATATTGAAATACTAGACTTCAATCAAGCTGTAAATTTAAGACAACAAAAAAAGAAATATGACTTAAGCCTATGGTTATGGCACTACCTTTGGTCAACCATTGAAAACCCACCAATCTTAAATCAATCAATATATTACAAATTAAAATTTTGGCCACAACTCAATAAAAATATTCCTAAAGAAACGTTAAAAATAGCATCATGTTTACAGTATGGTGCCAACATCAAACTCATTGCAAAGCATTTAAATCTTCAGCCAGAACTTATTTCTAAGTTTATTTATATTGCTCTTGCATGCAATCTAGTTGACGTTATTCATGAGAATCAAGCTAACTTCAAACTCAATGATAAAGAAAATACAGATATGACTTTACTCAGTTTTTTTAGCAAAATTCGAAAAAAACTAAGAATATAAGGACCAATTTTGATTTTACATCCACATAAAATTATCTTTGCAGGCTCAATGGGTGCAGGGAAATCAGCAGCCATACAATCACTCTCAGACATACCTGTATTTTCTACAGAAGCAATGAATACGGATCAAGAGCGTCATAATAAAATGTTCACCACTGTCGGTATCGACTATGGAGAAATTACACTCGATGATGGTGTAAAAGTCGGACTATACGGGACCCCTGGACAAGAACGCTTTGATTTTATTTGGTCTACAATCAGCCAAGGTGCATTAGGTACAATTATTCTCATTGACCATAGCGCAGAACATCCTTTACAAGATATTAATTTTTATTATGAAACATTTTCAAAAACCAATAAGAATCTAGTTTTTGCAATAACACATGTAGATGAAAAATCAACAACACATACCTCCCAATATAGAGAGTGGATTGCCCAACATGAGCAAATTTATCCACTTTACTTTATAGATGCACGCAAATCAGAGGATATACTTTTACTCATAGACACGCTTTTAAGCCAGTCTGAAATCTCTCTCAGCCTCTCAGGTCACACAAAGCATGCTTAACCACTCACGAAAGCCACCGGACTCTCTAATTCACTCATCACATCGTGCAATTTCAGATGTATTACTTAATGTAAAAGGCATAGATTATATCCTTTTATGTACAGCAGATGGCTTTGAAATTAGTTCTGTACATAACAAGAATATTTATAATTCTAGTAAACTTGCTGCTGTAAGTAGCTCAATAGTTGCTATGATTTCTGCATTTTTACATGAAATTAATTTAAATGGATGTCAAAGTATCACTTTAGATGCTGAAAATGGCAAAGCCATTTTAAATGCAATTCCAAATAAAAACTTCCCTATGATTATGGTTGCATTAGCCAATAAGGATATTTTATTGGGGCAAGCTCTTTTTTTCCTTAAAAAATGCAATGAAGATATTATTTTAGCTGATTCACACTATACAGACTAACTCATAAATCCCGATCTACTCGGGATTTATTACTTTTCCGTTAGTACTTTTTCTTCCCATTACCCATAAAAAAAACACCCCCTTAGGCATTAAGCTAAGGGGGTGTTTTGAATTAATGAGCTGGCGATGACTTACTCTCACATGGGTAACCCCACACTACCATCAGCGCTAAGAGGTTTCACTTCTGAGTTCGGGAAGGGATCAGGTGGTTCACTCTTGCTATTGTCGCCAGCACAACTGTTTATGGACTTATTCGGGTCTTATTTACATCAAATGATGTATGCCTTACTTCGTACCAAATAGAATTCATTAACAGATTATTTGAGTTAAAGTATAAGTTCTAGCGTATTCTGAATCAAGATCAGTCAGTATTGACTGTTTGGTTTTGAATCGATTTCAGCTTTATACAACAACTGTTTGGGTGTTGTATAGTCAAGCCTCACGAGCAATTAGTATTGGTCAGCTTCACATATCACTATGCTTCCACATCCAACCTATCAACGTCGTAGTCTTCAA
Organism: Acinetobacter sp. FY683; assembly: GCF_059515885.1. Lineage (NCBI taxonomy): Bacteria > Pseudomonadati > Pseudomonadota > Gammaproteobacteria > Moraxellales > Moraxellaceae > Acinetobacter > Acinetobacter sp. FY683. The sequence continues at coordinate 92,387 of NZ_JCAKNA010000010.1, forward strand.
CGGCTCTTTAGAGGAATAAATTCCTAGGGAAATCTTATCTTGAGGTAGGCTTCCCGCTTAGATGCTTTCAGCGGTTATCCCTTCCGAACATAGCTACCCGGCGATGCGACTGGCGTCACAACCGGTACACCAGAGGTTCGTCCACTCTGGTCCTCTCGTACTAGGAGCAGATCCTCTCAAATTTCCAACGCCCACGGTAGATAGGGACCGAACTGTCTCACGACGTTCTAAACCCAGCTCGCGTACCTCTTTAAATGGCGAACAGCCATACCCTTGGGACCTGCTTCAGCCCCAGGATGAGATGAGCCGACATCGAGGTGCCAAACACCGCCGTCGATATGAACTCTTGGGCGGTATCAGCCTGTTATCCCCAGAGTACCTTTTATCCGTTGAGCGATGGCCCTTCCATACAGAACCACCGGATCACTAAGACCTACTTTCGTACCTGCTCGACTTGTGGGTCTCGCAGTTAAGCGCGCTTTTGCCTTTATACTCTACGCGTGATTTCCGACCACGCTGAGCGCACCTTCGTACTCCTCCGTTACTCTTTAGGAGGAGACCGCCCCAGTCAAACTACCCACCAGACATGGTCCTCGCTCCAGATTATGGAGCAGAGTTAGAACCTCAATATTACCAGGGTGGTATTTCAAGATTGGCTCCACCGAAACTAGCGTCTCGGTTTCAAAGCCTCCCACCTATCCTACACAAGTAAGATCAAAGTTCAATGTCAAGCTGCAGTAAAGGTTCACGGGGTCTTTCCGTCTAGCCGCGGGTACACCGCATCTTCACGGCGAATTCGATTTCACTGAGTCTCTGCTGGAGACAGCGCCCCCATCATTATGCCATTCGTGCAGGTCGGAACTTACCCGACAAGGAATTTCGCTACCTTAGGACCGTTATAGTTACGGCCGCCGTTTACTGGGGCTTCGATCAAGAGCTTCGCTTACGCTAACCCCATCAATTAACCTTCCAGCACCGGGCAGGCATCACACCCTATACGTCCACTTTCGTGTTTGCAGAGTGCTATGTTTTTAATAAACAGTTGCAGGGGCCTGGTTTCTGTGGCTGTCAATAGCTCAGGAAGCAAGTTCCATCACCGTCAACAGCGTACCTTCTCCCGAAGTTACGGTACCATTTTGCCTAGTTCCTTCAGCAGAGTTCTCTCAAGCGCTTTGGTCTACTCGACCTGACCACCTGTGTCGGTTTCGGGTACGATTCCAGTGTAACTGAAGCTTAGAGACTTTTCCTGGAAGTATGGTATCAGCCACTTCGCTAGTAAACTAGCTTGCTATCAGATCTCAGCATAGAGCACCCCGGATTTGCCTAAGATGCATGCCTACTTCCTTCCACCTGGACAACCAACGCCAGGCTGACTTAACCTTCTCCGTCCTCTCATCGCATTACACTGAAGTATTGGAATATTAACCAATTTCCCATCGACTACGCCTCTCGGCCTCGCCTTAGGGGTCGACTCACCCAGCCCCGATTAACGTTGGACTGGAACCCTTGGTCTTTCAGCGTGCGAGTTTTTCACTCGCATTGTCGTTACTCACGTCAGCATTCGCACTTCTGATACCTCCAGCATGCTTCTCAACACACCTTCATCGGCTTACAGAACGCTCCCCTACCACTTGCAATAAATTGCAAATCCGCAGCTTCGGCATATAGTTTTAGCCCCGTTACATCTTCCGCGCAGGCCGACTCGACTAGTGAGCTATTACGCTTTCTTTAAAGGGTGGCTGCTTCTAAGCCAACCTCCTAGCTGTCTATGCCTTCCCACATCGTTTCCCACTTAACTATAATTTTGGGGCCTTAGCTGGCGGTCTGGATTGTTTTCCTCTTGACTACGGACGTTAGCACCCGCAGTCTGTCTCCCGGATAGTACTCATTGGTATTCGGAGTTTGCATCGGTTTGGTAAGTCGGGATGACCCCCTAGCCGAAACAGTGCTCTACCCCCAATGGTATTCGTCCGAGGCGCTACCTAAATAGCTTTCGGGGAGAACCAGCTATCACCGAGTTTGATTAGCCTTTCACCCCTATCCACAAGTCATCCCCTGGCTTTTCAACGACAGTGGGTTCGGTCCTCCAGTTAGTGTTACCCAACCTTCAACCTGCTCATGGATAGATCACCCGGTTTCGGGTCTATACCCAGCAACTAAACGCCCTATTAAGACTCGATTTCTCTACGGCTCCCCTATACGGTTAACCTCGCTACTGAATATAAGTCGCTGACCCATTATACAAAAGGTACGCAGTCACCGAACAAGTCGGCTCCCACTGCTTGTATGCATGCGGTTTCAGGATCTATTTCACTCCCCTCACAGGGGTTCTTTTCGCCTTTCCCTCACGGTACTGGTTCACTATCGGTCAGTCAGGAGTATTTAGCCTTGGAGGATGGTCCCCCCATATTCAGACAAGGTTTCACGTGCCTCGCCCTACTCGACATCATCATATAAGCCCTTTCGTGTACAGGACTATCACCCACTATGGTTGCACTTCCCAGAGCATTCCACTAGAACTTATATGACTTAATGGGCTGTTCCCCGTTCGCTCGCCGCTACTGAGGGAATCTCAATTGATTTCTTTTCCTAAGGGTACTGAGATGTTTCACTTCCCCTCGTTCGCCTCATAAACCTATGTATTCAGTTTATGATACCTACCTTATGGTAAGTGGGTTTCCCCATTCAGAAATCTCCGGATCACAGGATATTTGCCGCCTCCCCGGAGCTTATCGCAGGCTATTACGTCTTTCATCGCCTCTGACTGCCAAGGCATCCACCACATGCACTTAATTACTTGACTATACAACCCCAAACAGTCGTTAACCCTTACAAGTTAGGTTAGCAACAGAGCTTGTCTTGGACTCACTCATACAGTTGGCGTCTTGTGCATTTAAGCACCGTACAGCTTCAATTAGATTCATATACCAAAACGCTTGATTCAGTT
>NZ_JCAKNA010000011.1:0-92634 GCF_059515885.1 Acinetobacter sp. FY683
TTGTAAGCTGAACTGCTCGTATTTGTAGGGTTTTAGCATCTATACCAATATGAAGTTTACGCCATTGGCGACGATATTCAGGTCCATGTTTCTTGCGTTTCCATTCGCCCTCACCTAGAAACTTCATCCCTGTAGAGTCCATGAGTAGATGCAGCCCATCGCTACTTTTTTGGTAGCTGATTACAATATCAATATGCTTTTGTCTTCTACAAAGCGTGGTGTAATCTGGAGCTATCCAATTTAATCCGCAAAGTTTAATCAGACTTTGCACAAAGCCAGTGACCATACGTAAAGACAGACGGAATAAGGATTTAATCATTAAGCAGCATTGGATGGCTGCGTCGGAGTAGGTTTGATTTCGCCCTTGTTTGCCTTTTGATGGCGCATACCATTGCGTAGCAGGATCAAACCAAATGGCAATATTTCCGCGACTCATGAGTGCTCGGTTATATGCGGGCCAATTGGTTGTGCGGTAGATTTTGTGTGTAGGCTTCTTCATTTGAAAATTATATCGCTGAAAAACCCTTTACAGATAGGTTTGTGCAACAAAACCAGTCATAAGTACAAACAAGAAAGTAGCTTTAATATATGAGAGAAAATTAAAAGAGATACGCTTATCGCTTTTTTTATAATATTCATTTCCCTCTAACTTTAAATGAACTTCTTTCCATCTTTTTTTGAGACAATCCAACTCATTAAGCTTTAATGTAATTGATACAAATACCAAAATTATGAAAAATAATGGTAATAAAAATGGTGAAATTACTAAGAATAAAAGAAGAAAAATTTTTGAAGGCAAAGCGCAATAAATCTTACTTACTAGAATTACCAATAAATCATAAACAAGGAGTAATGATTTAGGATAAACAAAAATGAAGGACATTATAAATATTGTTATAACAATGCCATTTCCAAAAACATTGTAACGATCAGACACTAAAACTTGCGTAAAAGATGTATAAGCATTTAGATCAAAGAGAGAGAAATTAAAACCTAACTTCCGTGCAAAAGAATCTGTATATAAAATTCCAGCAAGTGAAATAGATGCGATAAAGAGTGTTGAAATAAATAAGAAAAACTTACCTATACGCCCCAAAATATCATCAATATTCATAAGTTATTTCTCTAACTCAAAAACATCTCATGACTGTACAAAACTTCATGTCCATTCCAATAAATATAACCTTTATCTAACAGCTCTTTCAGTAACAAACGAATATTTGATTGTGGAAATAATTGTTCTAATAAATCACGAAGCTCGTAAATATCTTTCGGTTTATCAGACTTTAGTTCTCGAAGTTTTTGTGCAACTTCTAATTGAACAGGGTCAATGACTGCAAAGTTTTTAAATAAACCATTATGTGCATTTTGAATATCGGTATTGGCATTCAATTCACTTTCTAACTGCTCTTTTTCAGCTTTTATATTACTTATAAATTCTAAAGCCGATTGCGTTATGGTTTCAGGTTCATCTACATGTTCTAAATCCAACGCAACCCACTGTTTCAAAACCTTCTTACGAAATGAAATTTGATCTTCAAAATTCTTCACCAGTTTTAAATTAATTAACATCCCAATTAAATGTTGTGCTTTGTCTGCATCTACATTGAGTACATTTAAAATTGAATTTTTAAGTTTCTCAATACTATTAGGTTTGCCTGACATGGTTTCCAGAACATCACAATACTGTTTCACAAGTATTAAGTCAGGATGATTCAAAATAGCTTGAACACTTGGCACAACTTGTTTGGCCACTTTAGTTGCAGAATTTTCTAATTCAACTTGAATTAAGCTACAACTGATATTTGAGCTTTGTAGCATTAAAATAAGCATGTCACTACTTGGCATAGCTGAAATGACTTCAACGTGTGTGTTTGCATCCAATAATGCCAATAACTGACCAACCACAACAGCATATTCAAACTCACGTTGCGATGCTTGAGGTGTGTCTAATACCACTACTTGACCACTGCTGATCCAGCTTGAAAATTCAGTTAAATCTTCCAAAGCAAATTCAAATTTACCACCACAATTAAAGACATAAAGTGTTGAATAATGTTCAATGACTTTACGTAATAAAGATATTGTTGGAATATTTTGCTCTAGATCGAATAGAACGACTTTTTGGCTCATAAATACAATTATGCTCAATAATTAACTTTATTAGATAGATAAGCGTAAAAAAGGTCAAATATAATCCAACCTTCATATACTACTTAACTCAAACAAGTTGTGAATAAATCAAAACTCATTAATAATGCGGTGGTTTATTCGTCAATGGATCAAACGGTGCAATTCCATCAGAATTATCTGATGCTTCTACACGTTGATACAAAATCCGCATTTGTTTTTTTAAATCAGCAAGTTCTTGACCTTGAATGATCAATTGTTCATTCAACTGATCAACTAAATCATCTAAAAATGCAATTCGCACTTGCAAATCTTCAATGGGTGCGGAAAATGACGCCTGTTCATCAAGATTTTGTTGTTTAGTCACTTTACACTCCTCACGTAGGATTTTTTAGGAAACATTATGGCCTATATTACTTTAAGGGATGTCCAACTCGCTTTTGGCGGACCTGCCCTACTCGACGGCGCGAACTTCAGTTTGGAGCGTGGCGAACGAGTGTGTTTAATCGGTCGTAATGGTGAGGGTAAGTCTACTTTACTTAAACTGATTGAGGGAACTTTATTACCCGATGCGGGTGAAGTTTCGTTGCAAAATGGCATTACAATTTCAATGCTTGCTCAAGATGTACCCATGGATTCAGGCAAAGTCGCTGATATTGTAGCCGATGGTGCTGGCGAAGCCGCATCTATTCTTCGTGCATATCATGAAGCAAGCGATGCATGTGTACTTGGCGATATGGATGCCTGCGAACGCATGGGCGATTTGCAACACAAAATGGATCAATTCGATGGTTGGTCTTTAGAAACTAAAGTTAACTCTATTTTAAGCAAAATGGGCTTAGACCCAGATGCCGATCTTGCAGATTTATCGGGTGGTCGTAAACGTCGCGTGCTTTTAGCTCGTGCCCTACTTACACAACCTGACGTATTATTACTCGACGAACCAACAAACCATTTGGACGTTGAAAGTATTGAATGGTTAGAAAAATTCTTACTCGACCAAAACAATTTGACCTTATTGTTTATTTCGCATGACCGTTCATTTGTAGATAGCATTGCAACTCGTATTGTCGAGCTTGATCGCGGTACTTTACGTAGCTACGAAGGTAACTATTCACGTTATTTAGAGCTTAAAGCGCAGCAAATGGAAGCTGAAGAAAAGCAAAATGCGCTTTTCGATAAACGTCTTGCAGAAGAAGAAGTTTGGATTCGTCAAGGGATTAAAGCACGTCGTACCCGTAATGAAGGTCGTGTTCGCGCACTAAAAGAATTACGTGAACAATCTAAAGCACGTCGCTCACAACAAGGCAAAGTGAGCATGGCTACTCAAGAAGCCAATCGCTCAGGTAAATTGGTATTTGATATTGAAAACCTAAGCGTTACCTTTGGTGACAATGCGCCAATTATCAAAGACTTCTCTGCATTGGTACTTCGTGGCGATCGTATTGGCTTAGTTGGCGATAACGGTGTAGGTAAAACAACATTAATCAAAGCAATTTTAGGTGAACTTGAGCATAGCGGCTCTGTAAAAACAGGCACACAACTCGAAGTTGCTTACTTTGACCAATTACGTAATGCACTTGACCTTGAAAAATCTGTAAAAGATAACGTATCTGAAGGCTCAGACCATGTTGATGTAAATGGTAATCGTCGTCATATTTACAGCTATTTACAAGACTTTTTATTCTCACCTGAGCGTGCTCGTACACCTGTTAAAGCCCTATCGGGTGGTGAACGTAATCGTATTTTATTGGCGAAGCTACTACTTAAGCCATCTAACTTAATTGTCATGGATGAGCCAACAAACGACCTAGACATGGTGACTTTAGAGTTACTTGAAGAAATGCTAGGTGGTTACAAAGGTACGTTACTATTGATTTCACATGACCGTGCATTCATGGATAACGTGGTTACCTCTACATGGGTATTTGATGGCAAAGGACAAATCGATGAATACATCGGTGGTTATCAAGATTATCTTGAACAACGTCCCGACCAAACTGCTGTTGGCTTAAAAAGTGATGCCAAGAAAGCTGCGGCAAAAGCTGAAGCAACTGCCGCTGCAGCTGCACCAAAAAAAGCTAAACTTAGCTATAAAGATCAACGTGCTTTAGAACAACTGCCTGCTGAAATGGAAGCGCTTGAAAAAGAACAAGCTGAAATTAATGCACAACTTGCAGATGGTTCTATGTTTGTATCTGATGCAGATAAAGCAATGAAGCTTTCAACTCGTTTAAGTGAAATTGATGAATTTTTACTTGAAAAGTTAGAGCGTTGGGAAGAACTTGAGAACTTAAGCAAAGGAAACTAAGCTTAATTTCGTATCAAAAAAGACATCTTGACCTTGGGTTTAGATGTCTTTTTATTTGCACAAATTAATCGTGTTAAACTACAGTTAATTTTTAAGGTTTCCTTGTTGCAATGAGTAAAAAGCCAGACTATAAACCAGGTGAATTTCAATGGTCATTTCTATTACCCAAATATTGGGGAATATGGATGGGTATTTTATTCCTGATGATTTTGGCAATTTTACCTTGGTCAATTCAGTACAGAATTGCAAACTTCCTTGGATCGGTTGCATTTAAATATTTAAAATCTCGTAAAAAAACAACGATACGAAATTTAGAACTGTGTTTTCCTGAATGGTCTGAAGCAGAGGTTCTTGAAAAATCTGAACAAGTCTTTATCGACCAAATGCTTGGCATTTTTGAAACACTAAATGCATGGTACTGCCCTAAATGGTTTGAAGGGCGTGTAGAGATTGAAGGCTTAGAACATATTCAAAATGCGCAAGCTCAAGGCAAAGGTGCACTTCTGCTAGGAACACATTCAACTTTACTTGATGCTGGTGGATATGTTTGTGCTCAATACTTCGACCCAGATGTCGTGTATCGTCCGCAAAACAATCCATTACTCGATATGCTCATTTACCGTTGTCGCTCAACCATTTATACAAACCAAATTGACCATGATGATATGCGTGGCTTAATTCGACATTTAAAAAATGGACGCGCAATTTGGTACAGCCCAGACCAAGATTTTGGCTTAAAACAAGGTGTTATGGCACCATTCTTTGGCGTTCCTGCTGCAACAGTAACAGCACATCGTCGTTTGTTAAAAATGACTAAAGCAGAAGCCATTCCACTTTATTTCTATCGTGATGGTGATATTTCTAATCCTAAATACAAAGTTTTAATTGAACCACCTGTAGAAAACTTACCAAGTGAAGATGAAGTGGATGATGCGACTCGTACAAATTTAATTATTGAACGTCAATTGCGTCTAGCCCCAACGCAATATATGTGGTTCCACCGTCGTTTTAAAACGCGCCCTGAAGGCTCAGAAAGCTTGTATTAATCTTTTAATTTTAAAGTCGTATCCCTTAAAAACAACAACCCGAGTTCTACATCCTGTAAAACTCGGGCTATATAGGGTTGTGCTGTTTCATATATTTATTCTTTTATCATTGGTTATCCTAACCATACATCATGTCCTTGATGTTTTTCCTTCAGCGTTGTCTTCCTTAGTGGGACTATCCATTCCCGTTCCTTGTGCTGATGTAGCAACAATAATGTTTTAACCTTTTCCTTCATAGCCTCCAAATCCTCAAAAGCTTGTAGGATATTGACTACAAAATATGATTTTAGCCCTTATTTTTATAATCTTGTGCAATTTCATCAGTCACAACTTTTTCCTCTTTTTCTGCTTTTTCAATGCCTTCTTGAATTGCTTCTTGTGCTTTTTCTTCATCAGCTTCGGTTTGCTCCAACTCTTGCTGAACGTCCTCAAAGACTCGTCCTGTTTGTAAAACCACATAAATTGGAAAATGATCCGATCCTATATGTGATAACCGCTTCATTTCAACCAAAGCAAAGTCTGTACTATGAAAAACATGATCGAGCGACCAACGAAGTAATGGATAATCTGCATGGAAAGTATTGACATAATGACGACCAACACGCGGATCTAATAAGCCACTAATTCGTTGAAATAACCGTGTTGTACGCGACCATGCAACATCATTTAGATCACCCATCACAATGCAGCTTGCATCAAGATCTTTAATTTGATCTCCCACAATTAAAAGTTCAGCATCACGTAATTTAGAATCTTTTGCTTCCGTGGGGCTTGGCGGTTTTGGATGCAAACAATACAACTGAACTTTGTGACCTGAATGTAAAGTCACTGTAGTATGAATGGATGGAATTTCATCACTCAAAATAAATTTCACTTCTGTATTAGAAAGCTTGAGTCGGCTATATAAGTGCATTCCATACAAATTATCTAAAGGAACAGCAACTTTATATGGATAATCAGGCTCTATGACTTCAAGCTTCTTTTGCCAGACCTCGTTTGTTTCTAGTGTTAATACAATGTCTGGCTGATATTCTTTAATTTGAGTAATGAGAGCATCATATTTCTGATTTGGTGTAAGTACATTAGAAACTAATATCGAAATCTGTTTGCTTCGATCCAATTGATCTTTACGCACCTTTTTTACCTGTTTCTTCCATATAAACGTATATGGAAGTACCATTTTTAGCTGATAAGCTACTGCTGCGATTAAACCTATAAGTATTATTTCACGCCATATATCCCATGGTGCATCCCAAATTAAAAGCAAAATAAGAGCACCTACTCCCAAGATAAGTATTTGTAAACGTGGGAAATCGGCTCCACGAAACCACCACTCATCTCTAGGAATAAGTGACCAAAAGCTTAGCCAAATCACTACAACTGCAATTACTTCTATCCAAACCATACTTTTTCTCTTTTATTCTTTATTTTTAATGGACTCATAAATTTATATCAATTTTCCATGTAACATAAACAAGTTATATTTCACAATATAAATGATGTTTTCATTCTGTAGCACTTGCAGTTACGTGCTCTTTTGATACACTCAAAGCCCTTTTTTTATTTTAACGCACCGAGGCAAAGTGACATGAAAGTAGGTCTGGTCGGTTGGCGCGGGATGGTTGGTTCTGTCCTTATGCAACGTATGGTTGAAGAGAATGATTTTGCTCATTTTGAGCCATTCTATTTCTCTACCAGTAATGCAGGTGGTGAAGCCCCTGCGTTTGGCGGTAAAACTGCCCCAGCACTTATGGATGCAACAGACATTAAGAGTCTGAAGCAAATGGATGTCATTATTACCTGCCAAGGTGGTGACTACACGTCTGAAGTTTTCCCTAAATTAAAAGCGGAAAACTGGGCTGGTTATTGGATTGATGCTGCATCTACTTTACGTATGGATGATGAAGCAATTATCGTTCTAGATCCTGTGAACATGAACGTGATTAAAGATGGTTTAGTAAATGGTACTAAAACATTTGTAGGCGGTAACTGTACCGTTTCACTCATGTTGATGGGCTTAGGTGGCTTATTCCAAAACAATTTAGTGGAATGGGCAACATCTATGACTTACCAAGCCGCTTCAGGTGCTGGTGCGCAAAATATGCGTGAACTCATTAGTGGTATGGGCTACTTGTACAACAATACAAAAGACTTGTTAGATGACCCACGCTCACCAATTCTTGATATCGATTCAAGAATTGCTGAATTACAACGTGGTGAAGGCTTCCCATCTGCAAACTTTGGCGTGCCTTTAGCTGGCTCACTCATTCCTTATATCGACAAGCAACTTGAAAGCGGTCAATCTAAAGAAGAATGGAAAGGTCAAGTTGAAACCAACAAAATTTTAGGTAATCAACAAATCGTTCCTATTGACGGTCATTGTGTTCGTATTGGCGCAATGCGTTGTCACTCTCAAGCATTAACATTAAAATTGAAAAAAGATGTTCCGCTTGATGAAATTGAAGATATGTTACGTAGCGCAAACCAATGGGCTAAAGTTGTTCCAAATACACGTGAAGCGTCTATGACAGATCTTACACCTGTAGCTGTAACAGGTACTTTAAGCGTTCCAGTAGGTCGTTTACGTAAACTAAATATGGGTAAAGAGTACCTAGGTGCATTCACCGTAGGTGACCAATTACTTTGGGGCGCTGCTGAGCCTTTACGCCGTATGCTTCGAATTTTAATTGATTTTAAAAATGCTTAATTTCAATTAAAAATCTAAAAAGCCGATCTAGTATGATCGGCTTTTTTATGACAGTTCACGGTATTTATTTTACAAATAGTCTTCAAATCGCTAATCTATAATTATAATTTCCGCTTTGCGATTGTGACCGAGCCTAAGATTAATATGACCACGTATAACAAATTAAAGATCGCAATTTTAACAATTATTGCATCACAAAATATTTATGCGATCAATGTCGACCCTGCCATTATTCAATCAAGTGCGGGTGAATTACTTTATGCAGAATTAAGTTTTCGTCAATCTGATACAAATACACCTCTTGAGGTGAGTTTAGCAAAACCAGAAGACTTAATATCTATTGGGGCAACACACCAACCACCAGGACATCTTAACTTTTTTACTCGTAGAAATACGAATGGTACAGGTGTAATTACTATTACATCGTCAAGACCTATTATTGATCCTGAACTCAATATTATTGTAAAAATTAAAGAAGGTTCTACAACTCGCTTACAACAAATTAAAAAACCATTAGCTCGCAGCAGTACCACTACAACAAACAAAACATCAAACAGAGAAAATTCATTAACTCCTATTATGATTGTTAATGAAAAAGATATTGCCTTAAATTTACCTACAAGTAGTTCATATACATTGCCATCTGTACAACAAACCGTAAATTTAGAGCCACTAAAAATAACACCTCCCCCGCTTCAAAAATCAAATGTAACAACACCTGCACCAATTGTTCTGCAATCTGCACCAATGGTAAATAATACATCTCAAGCAATATCATCATCGGTTAAAACTGAAAAAGTCATAGAAAATCCAACACAACAACCCGCGGTTAAAGTGCAAAGTTCAGTTCCAAAATCTGTGCCTGCTCAAAATATTCAAATTGCACCACCTATTCCACAACCAAATGTTTCTGCTGATCCTTTAGCTAGAAAGTTTGCAGAAGAAGAACTAGCGAAAAAAGCACAAGAAGCCAAAGCTAAACCTGTAGAATCTCGAACAGATGAAGCAATAAAAGTGGAGCCTCAAAAAACTGAAGCTCCAACTAATAAACAACCAAAATCTGAAATAAAAACAAGTCCACGTTCTAATTCAGCTAACACTAACGAAAAACATGTGGTGAGAAGTAATGAATCTTTATGGGCAATTGCATCAAGAATTGCAGATCAACAAAATCGTTCTGTAAATTCTGTTATGCAACAAATTAAAGCGAATAATGAACATGCGTTTATTAGAGGTGATGCTAATCGTTTAAAACGTGGCGTAACTTTAAACTTGCAAGAAACAACAGCAGACCAAAATGCTAAAAAAGTTGCTGCAAATAAAGCTAAACAACCTCAAATGAAACAGTCTGGGAAAGCAAAATATCGCTTAAACCAAGCGGAAATGAGCTTAGTTGCAGAGAGTGAACAAAACTCGGCTCATGGCTCTTCATCAAAAAATACGACAAGCAATAAAACTTCTCAAAATTTAACATCAAAGGTTATGACATCTCGAGAAAAAACCGTTAAATTACAGAAAGACGTAACCCAGTTAGAAAAGGCGTTAAATCAAAAGGATCATAGAATTCAATTATTGAATGCCCGTCTTGCTCAACTTCAACAACAGTTGGAAAACCAACAAGCTGTAAAAAAAGCTCACAACTAATTTGTTTCACTAAGTTTTCAAGGATTTACCTTCATTAAAAAGGTACTTCCATAAGGGGTATAGATATGCTGATGTACGTGATTCCACTCATCATTTTGATTATCGTTTTACTTGTTGTCAAAAAGCGTCAAGATGCTCAAGAATCAAGTCAGCCTGCAAAGAAAGGAAATACAAAAAGTAAGGCCAAAAAATCGAGTCCAACTCGATCATCTGCACGTTCAACTAAAATTGTTGAAGATGACATTCTTGAAACAAAACAAACTCAGCCTCTTTCAGCAGATACTCGTAAAAAAATTGAAATACTCATAAAAGATCATAATTTTTTTGCAGCCGAAGCTCAAATTAACCAAGCATTAAAACGTAACAATGCTCAACACGAACTATATTTATTATTACTCGATGTTCACTTAGAGCAAAAAGATGAATTTGCAATTAATCAATTACTTAACCATCTAAATGCGTTAGAACTTTACGACATCGCTCAACAAGCAGAAGCAAAAGTTGCTGATAAAAAATCGAGTGCTAAAGCTGATAAATTAATTCAATTCACACCAAACACTGCAGAAGCAACTCAACAGCCTGTAAAACCAGCTCCTCAAGATTCTTTGTCAGATGATGCTTTTGATGCACTGATTAGTGCACCAACAGCGCCAACAAAAGCTGTTGAAGAAGAAAAAATAGCATTTGAAGAAACTCAATTAGAATTTACGGCTCCTATTATTAAAGAAGCTCCTGAAGAAATTCATCCTGCTGTTGAAAATACACCTTTAGAATTCAACCCATCATTTGCGCCTTCCGAAGCTCAACCTAAAGTTGAAGAAGTATCTGTAGCAGATGAAATTAAACCACTAGATTTTTCATTTACGCTTTCTAGCAATGAAGAATTAACTGAAGAAAAGCCAAACCAACAATCTGAGTTTATTGCTGAAGAACCACTGAAAGCCAATGAATTTAATTTAGACTTTATATCGAATAAAACCCCTGCTGCAGAACCTGAAAAAGCAACAGCTACATTAGATGAGCAACCTGAATTTAGTTTTAGTTTAGATTCAACACCATCTAGCTCTGAAACAGTAAGCAATGAAGTAGAGATCGAAACAGATCTGAATATTGCTGTGCCAGAAGAAATCTTACCAACACCTGTTGCTATAGAAACACCTGTTGTTGCCGTATCTAATTTAGATACTACAGATCCTTTAGTTCAATCATTTCCATCTCTTGCAGAAATCAATGAAATTGAATTAAACCTAGACCTAGCTCAAAAATATATTGAACTTGGCGCTTACGATGCTGCACGTACAATCTTGGCAGAGAATGAAGTGGACTATTCATCTGAACAACGTCAAATTGCAGATCAGTTACTGAATCAAATCGCATCTTAATAAAAAACGAATTACACTAAAGCAGTCATTCTTGGCTGCTTTTTTTATGATGAAAAAAATTGCTTTAATTTATATGGGGGGAACTTTTGGTTGTATTGGTGAGCCACTAGCGCCCATGCCTGCTGAAAATTTTCTTCCTCTATTACAACACCTCCTTACACTTCAATTTGATATTGAATGTTTTGTATCACCTGTGATTAAAGACAGTAGTGCTTGCACAGCGGAAGACTGGTTAAAACTTATAAAGTTTATTCAAGAATTACAGCAAAAACGATATCAACATTTTGTGATTATTCACGGTACAGATACTCTAAGTTATGCAAGCGCCGTTCTTGCACATTTCTTAGGTAATTCTGCAAGTGTTGTACTTACGGGCAGTCAATATCCCCTGTTAAATATAAAAGGTGATGACACACGCGAATTTACAGATGCCACAATAAATCTTAATTTTGCACTAGATTCAGTTTTTAAATATTCAAACGGCGTTTTCCTAGCCTTCCACCACCGCCTAATTCACGCTCAAACAGCGTTAAAACGACATACAACAGAACTTGATGCATTTATTGGTATAGATGCTAATCAGGCAATTTTGGCGACTACAGACGCATTCAAGATAGATAATCAGCTTATTACTAAAGCCCAAAGTTTTAATTGCTTAAATCTCATGTGGCAACCCATTGCGATAGAGCAACAAATACAGAACTTAGAATCATTCATTGAAAATCCACCGCATGCCTTAATTTTACAAGGATTTGGTACAGGAAACATTGCTGTGAATGAAAAACTCATTCAGGTTTTAAAAAGTATTCGAGCCAAAAACTGCGCTGTAATTATTAATAGCCAAGTACCCTTTGGCTCACTTGATCAACGCTATGCCGTAAGTGAATGGATTACACATTCAAACTTTTTAGTAAGTAATAGCTTTAGTCATGCAGATCTTTATGCAAAAGCATTAAAAATGTATTTAAAATACGACTCCGTAGAACAATGGCACAACCATTGGATTAATTAAGTATTTGAGGTGAATATGCAACGTTTTGCAGTCGGTATTGAGTTTTCTGGCGTTCAATATAGAGGGTGGCAAACTCAACAGTCTGGCGTAGTAAGCGTGCAAGAAACCATTGAAACGGTTTTATCCAAAATTGCCAATGAACCTATTCTACTTCACGGCGCAGGTCGAACCGATGCTGGCGTGCATGCAACAAATATGGTTGCACATTTCGATACCCATGCTATTCGTCCAATTCGTGGCTGGTTGATGGGTGCAAATAGCACACTACCTAAAGACATTTCGATCCAATGGATTAAAGAAATGGATTCGGACTTTCATGCGCGTTTTAAAGCGCAAGCACGCCGCTATCGTTATGTTATTTATAATAATCCACAACGTCCTGCACTTTTGCACAAGCAAGTTACACATGTATTTAATCCGCTGAATGTTGAAAAAATGATGGAAGCGGCTAAAAAGTTTGAAGGCACGCATAACTTTGAAAGTTTCCGCGCCGCTGCTTGCCAATCGAATCAGCCAGTTCGTCATGTGACTCATTCAAGACTAATTCGACATGGCTGTTATTTAGTTTTAGATATTCAAGCCGATGGTTTCTTACATCACATGGTTAGAAATATTGTGGGATGCTTATTAGAAATTGGTCAAGGCATGTATGAAGTTGACCATATTGATGAAATTTTTGCAGCTGAAGATCGTAAAGCTGCAGGTATTACCGCTCCGCCAGATGGCTTATATTTCATTCATGCAGATTACCCTGAACAATTTGATTTACCTAAAATGCCTTTAGGCCCTCATTGGTTGAATATGCCTGAGTAATAATCCCTCCTACCCCTCATTGTATAAAGAATAGAAATAAAAAAGCCCCCTTTAAAAAAAGGGGGATTTAGATGAATTCTAACGCTGCTTTCTTTTTCTATATTCGACAGGCGTTTCATTTGTCCAACGCTTAAAAGCTCGATAAAATGTACTTGGCTCAGAAAAACCTGTTAAATACACAATGCGTTCTACGCTTTCATTGGTTCCTGCCAATAAGCGCTTTGCCAATCGACAACGATAATCTGACAAAATTTGCTGAAAACTGGTATTTGCCTCACTCAATTGTGTACGCAAACGACGCGGTGTAATACTTAATTGTGAAGCAACTGTTTCTAATGTGGTTTCACCTTTCTCCAAAGTAAAACCAATCGCACGGCGCACCTCACCCACCAAATCATAACGAGCAAGTTCCTGTAATTTTTCTAAGGCTAATTGCTCATGCATTTGAAAAAGTTCAGGTTCTGCTTGCCACAATTGATAATCTAAAATTGCAGGATCAAAATACAAACGTGTTTCCTCTTGTCCTAAACTCACAGGACATTCATACACACGTAAATATTCATCATCCGAAGCACCCTGACTAAAATTGAAGTCGATATAAATAGGTTCGAAGCGACCTTCTGTAATAAATTTAAAGAAACGAAGTACGCCACTCATCGCACATTCAGAAAAATGTCGATTTACAATATTTTCAGCATGAGATTGCTTGCCATTCGTTAAATAACAACGTCCATCTTCAACCACCAATATTGCATTAAAAGCATCACTAATTAGACGTTGATATGCCAAAGCACGTTTTAAACCTTCGCCAAAATTTTCAGAAGAAATAAAGAGATGCTCAATTACTTGCCCTCGATATAAAGGCAAGTTCTCTCCTAGATGCAAACCAATATCTGTATCTCGACTGACCTCTTCTGCCGCAACCCAAAATGCATACTGCGCATTCAATGGTGTACGATCATTGGCATCGACTTGACCTAAAGCAACACCTGCCTTTGTCAAAATTTCATCTGTGGGTAAACCCGCACGACGAATCGCTTGATAACCCAATCGTAGTATTACAGATGCATCTGTTTGCTGACTCACGCAAAAACCTTCCTTGTATGTTCTTCATTTATACTTAAAAACATTCAATTTAGATTAACTGTGATTGACCAAACTGACAACAGAACAAATTCTATTTTATGAAAAAACTTTAAACGCACCATTCGCTTATTTGATTGACAGATGAGCATAGTTCAAGGCTTAGAACCTTGTAATATGCAAAAAAATTGACTATAATTTGCGCCTTCCCAATTTGATACTCAGGTAGGCTATGGCCAATAAAGAGGAACTCATCGAGTTCGAAGGCGTTGTCACCGAAACGCTTCCTAATACTATGTTCCGTGTACGTTTAGAAAACGGTCACGAAGTGATTGCTCACATTTCTGGTAAAATGCGTAAACACTATATTCGTATTTTAACTGGCGACAGTGTTAAAGTTGAAATGACACCTTACGATTTAACGAAGGGTCGTATCACTTACCGTGCGCGTTAAGTTTTAGCGATAGCAAAAAAGTCACTGTGAAGTGGCTTTTTTTATATGCTTTAAAATACGAAGTATTTAAATACTGAAATAAAAAAACGCAGCATAATAGCTGCGCTTTCCCATACAAATTAGAATTAGTTCAATGCAGATACAACAGCTTGACCCATTTCTACAGTACCCACTTTTGTGTTCCCTTCAGACATAATGTCTGCTGTACGTAAGCCTTGATCCAATACATTACCCACAGCATCTTCAATTGCTTTAGCAGCTTCTTCAGCACGGAATGTATAGCGAAGCATCATGGCAACAGAAAGAATCGTTGCTAATGGGTTTGCTATATTTTGACCTGCGATATCAGGTGCAGAACCATGACATGGCTCATACATACCTTTACCATTTTCATCTAAAGATGCAGATGGCAACATACCAATAGAACCTGTCAACATTGCAGCTTCATCAGACAAGATATCACCAAACAAGTTACCCGTTACAATTACATCAAATTGCTTAGGTGCACGAACCAATTGCATTGCAGCATTATCTACATACATGTGAGATAAATTGATCTCAGGATACTGCTCTTCTTTCAAAGCAGTTACTGTTTGCTTCCAAAGCTCGGTTACTTCAAGTACGTTTGCTTTATCTACAGAACATACTTTTCCACCACGTAAACCCGCCAACTCAAATGCAACCTTTGCGATACGCTTAATTTCAGACTCAGCATAAACATCGGTATTAAAACCTTGTTTCTCGCCATTTTCTAATTCACGAATACCACGTGGCTGACCAAAGTAAATACCACCCGTTAATTCACGAACAATCAAAATATCCAAACCTGCAACAATTTCAGGTTTTAAGCTAGAAGCATCTGCCAATTGTGGATAAAGAATCGCAGGACGTAAATTTGCAAAAAGGTTTAATTCGCTACGAATTTTTAACAAACCACGCTCAGGACGAATTGAACGCTCAATTGTGTCCCATTTAGGACCACCTACCGCACCTAATAAAAGTGCATCCGCTTTTTTCGCTTGTTCTGCTGTTACATCTGGATAAGGTGAACCATGAGCATCAATTGCTGCACCACCTAACAACCCTTGTTCCCACGTCAAACCTAAATTGAATTTTTCATTTACACGCGTAAGCACTTGTTCAGCCGCTTTTACAATTTCAGGACCAATGCCGTCACCCGGTAAAATCAAGATATGTTTTGACATGAGTTTTTCCATTTTTAGTATCAATTGAAAATTGATGAAGTATTAAGTTTTTTGTTCTGTAAACTCGCCAAGTCCATTTAAAACGTTGTAGGGCTTACAAAAACGTCGAACAACCTTTTGACCTTCTTTTAAATCAACGCACAAAGGTTCTGGCGCAGAAACATTTAGAAGGCTACCACTTACGTTATTTCGTTCGCGGTACATACGAAACGTATATTTTTGATTTGCCTTAAAGCGATGAATAACATACAACTTTTCAGCACGATCTTTAGACACAGGATAAAAACGAATAACCACTTCATGTTGCATAGGCTTCACAGACAAATAAATTTTATCTGCATCTACAGCATTGAGATTAACCCGAACAATGCCTTGTTCCATTGCATCACGATCAATTCGATGACTATCTTCCTTTACTATGACTGTTGGTCCTAAACGCTCAAACTCACAAAGCACAACACCTGAACAATATAGTTTTGCATTAGATTGTGTGTTTGGTGTTTCTTGAATCTTTTTTAGTCTAGCAATGTCTAAAGTTTGGCAGGCTGCTAAAGTCATAACAGCACTGCACATTAAAATAAGTTGACCAAAAGATTTTATCTTCATTTAAAACCAACCCAAGAATGTCAAATTCATAATAGAAATTATTACGCTTTGATGTTAACAAGAGTTAGGTCTCTAATCCACGACAAAATATTTCAAATATTAGCCACTAATTTCGCTAAATACCCAAGGACGAGATGCTTTGGTTTTTTCCTCATAAGTACGAATATCATCGCTTGCTTGCAAAGTTAAACCAATATCATCTAAACCATTTAATAAGCAGTGCTTACGGAATGGATCAACTTCAAATTTAAAGCTTTCACCGCTTGGTGTACGTACTTCTTGTGCTTCCAAATCAATGGTTAATTGATAACCTTCTGTCGCAAAACATTCTTTAAATAATTGATCTACAATCTCTTCAGATAAGATCACAGGCAACATGCCATTTTTAAAGCTGTTATTAAAGAAGATATCGGCATAACTTGGTGCAATCACGGTACGGAAACCATATTCTTCAAGTGCCCACGGCGCATGCTCACGACTAGAACCACAACCGAAGTTAGCACGTGAAATCAAGATTGAAGCACCTTGATAACGTGGTTGATTCAAGGTGAAATCTTTATTCAAAGGGCGCTTTGAATTATCTTGCCCCAAAAAGCCTTCATCCAAATAACGTAATTCATCAAATAAATTTGCGCCAAAACCACTACGCTTAATTGATTTCAAAAATTGTTTTGGAATAATTAAATCTGTATCCACATTGGCACGGTCTAATGGTGCAACGATACCTTGTTCAACGGTATATTTTTTCATTGTCTTTATTCCTAAAGAATATCATTACTTTAAATTTCCCCTAACCCCTCTTTAATAAAGATGGGAACTCCCCCCCTTTTAGAAAAGGTGAGAAGCATTGCTTCGCAAGAGGGAGATTTTAGAAACTGCGCACGTCTACAAAATGACCTGCAATTGCTGCAGCTGCCGCCATTGCTGGGCTCACCAAATGCGTACGACCACCATTACCTTGACGACCTTCAAAGTTACGGTTTGATGTCGAAGCACAGTGTTCACCTGATTGTAATTTGTCAGCATTCATTGCCAAACACATAGAGCAACCCGGCTCACGCCATTCAAAACCAGCTTCAATTAAAATTTTATCTAAACCTTCAGCTTCAGCTTGTGCTTTCACTAAACCAGAACCTGGAACAACCATCGCTTGTTTGATACTTGCAGCGACTTTTTTGCCTTTAGCAACTTCAGCCGCAGCACGAATATCTTCAATACGAGAATTTGTGCAAGAGCCAATAAACACGCGATCTAATTGAATATCAGCCAAGGCTTGACCTGCATTTAAGCCCATATAGTTATACGCACGTGTCCAGTCATTACGCTGTACATCATCTTTTGCTTGTTCTAATGTTGGAACTGCTTTTGAAACAGGAATCACCATTTCAGGAGATGTACCCCAAGACACTTGTGGTTCAATTTCTTCACCTTGCAATACAACTACTGTATCGAAATGTGCGTCTTCATCAGAATGTAAAGTATTCCAATAGGCAACAGCTTGATCCCACTGCTCGCCTTTCGGTGCATACGGACGGTCTTTCACGTATTCAATAGTTTTGTCATCGACAGCCACCATACCCACGCGTGCACCGCCTTCGATTGCCATATTACATACGGTCATACGACCTTCAATCGACATATCACGGAACACTTGACCACCGAACTCAATCGCGTGACCTGTACCACCTGCGGTACCAATTTTTCCAATAATGGCCAATACAACATCTTTTGGTGTTACGCCTTGACCCAACTTACCGTCAACACGCACCAACATGTTTTTCATTTTCTTTTGTACTAAACACTGAGTTGCCAATACATGCTCAACTTCAGAAGTACCAATACCATGTGCCAAACAACCAAAGGCGCCATGTGTTGCAGTGTGAGAGTCACCACAAACTACAGTCATACCTGGCAAAGTTAAACCCTGTTCAGGACCAACCACGTGTGCAATACCTTGGCGCACATCATTAATATCAAACTGAACCACGTTAAATGTTTTGCAGTTGTCATCTAAAGTTTGAACCTGAATACGCGACGTGTCATCTTCAATACCCGCAATACCTTCTGAACGCTCTTTGGTAGATGTTGGTACGTTATGGTCAGGTGTAGCCACGTTTGCGCTTAAACGCCACGGTTTACGACCTGCAAGTTGCAAACCTTCAAATGCTTGTGGAGAAGTCACTTCATGTAATAAATGACGATCGATATAAAGCAATGCTGAACCATCGTCTCGTTGTTTTACTAAATGGTCATCCCATAATTTATCGTACAATGTTTTAGATTTTTGGGTTTCGCCTGCCATGTCGAGGTACTCCACTGGACTGGGTATATTCTTAAATTACGTTCGATTATAGCTCTCATATCGCATAAATCTAATTTATCATTTTTATTAGTTCAAAAACTTTTTGGAATTAAATTGCTACACAACATGAACAAATTACAATGCTTGAAAGTACATTCATACGTTATGAAATTAAATTGATCTTTCATTTCACAACTCTTATTTATATATGTCTTATAATTAAAATATAAGATATTGATTAAAAACAAAAAAATTAATGGAAAACTTTCTCTTCAGTGCGACTTAAAATTAATGTGCTATTAGTATAAACTCATCGCAATATATTATTTTTCTATACACCTGAAAGCCCTTCATTTATGACGGCTTTTAAAGGGGAATAAAACAGGACATTTATGAAAGCGTATTTAGACCTTCTACAACACATCCTCGACAACGGTGGCGATAAAGGCGACCGTACTGGTACAGGTACACGTTCTGTATTCGGTCACCAAATGCGTTTTGACCTTTCTAAAGGTTTTCCATTACTGACCACTAAAAAAGTTCACTTCCGTTCAATTGTCATTGAATTACTTTGGTTCCTTAAAGGCGATACCAATGTTAAATATTTACAAGACAACAAAGTAACGATTTGGGATGAATGGTCTACAGCAGAACAAACTGCTCGCTTTGGTCGTCCTGAAGGTGAATTAGGTCCTGTTTACGGTCATCAATGGCGTAACTTTGGTGGTACTAAAAAAGAAAATGGTTTGTATGAGCAAGATGGTTTTGATCAAATAAAATGGCTTATTAATGAAATTAAAACCAATCCAAATTCACGACGCTTAATTGTGTCTGGTTGGAACCCCAATGAAGCAGGTCAAGTTGCTTTACCACCTTGCCATACCTTGTTCCAATTCTTTGTTCACAACGGAAAATTATCTTGTCAGCTTTATCAACGTAGTGCTGATGTTTTCCTTGGCGTGCCATTTAATATTGCAAGCTACGCCCTACTTACCCATATGATTGCTCAAGTATGCGACTTAGAAGTAGGAGATTTTGTTTGGACAGGTGGCGATACGCATTTATATGCCAACCATTTTGAACAAACTCAATTACAACTGAGCCGTGAACCATTACCATTATGTCAATTGAAGCTTAATCCTGAAATTAAAGACATCTTCGATTTCAAATTTGAAGACATCGAAATTGTTGGTTATGAATCACACCCAGGTATTAAAGCACCTGTAGCGGTTTAATTTTTAGAAAATAATCCCCCTACAACAAAGGGGGAGCTTTCATATAAAACTCCCAACTGATGAAAAAAATTGGGAGAGATTCAAAGGATTAGAGTCATTATGGCATTTCAAAATTTAGAAGTTGTTCATGTTGTTGCCATGGATCAAAAGCACTGCATCGGTAAAGGCAACGACTTACCTTGGCATATTTCTGCCGACCTAAAACACTTCAAAGAAATCACTCAAGGTGGTGTTGTGGTGATGGGGCGTAAAACCCTTGAGTCTATGGGACGTACTTTACCAAAACGTGTGAATTGGATTATTACACGCGACACAAATTGGGCTTTTGAAGGAACTAAGGTTGCGTATAGCATTGAAGATGCACTTGCTCAAGCTGTTGAAGATGTAAAAGCCTCTGAAAAACCAAATACTATTTTTATTATCGGTGGTGGTGAAATTTTCAAACAAACAATTAATATTGCCGATCGTTTAGAACTTACTCATGTTGAACTTGATGTACAAGGTGATGCTTTCTACCCAGAAATTCCTAATAGTTTTATGAAAGTAGCTTCTGAAAAACATACAGACGACAAAACTAGTATTGCATTTGAGTTTGCAACTTACCGAAAATAAAGACAATTATTTTTATAAAATAGAAACCATATGCAAAATATTGGTAAAAAACAAAACTTCAAAAAACTGGGAATCGCAATCACGCACTCCCTTTTTAATCTTTTTGTCATTTTAACCTCCATTTGGCTCTGTTTTGCAATTTGGTTTCAAGAGCCTTTTGGCTGGCTTTTTAGTCGCATTTTAATTGGAACTTGGATTGCCTTTGCACTCAGTATTTTAGGAATTTACTTTTCCAAAATATTTTTAAGTCGTAAACAAGATTTTTTAGTTTACTCCTTTGCCTTCTTATTCGCTTTATTTTGGTACTTCAGTATTCCTGCACGTCAAGACCGCGAATGGAACCCCGAAGTTGCTAAAACCCTAAGCTTTGAGCAAAAAGGCGATATTGTCACACTTCACAATGTACGAAATTTTAATTGGCGTACAGAACAAGATTATGATGAGCACTGGGAAACACGCACATACAACTTAAATGACATTACGGGTGTCAATGTGATTACATCCTATTGGATGGGACCGCAAATTGCTCATACACTTGTCAGTTTTGATTTTAAAAACAGTGCCCCACTTACCTTTTCCATTGAAATTCGTAAAGAAAAAAATGAAAGCTTTTCTGCATTGGGTGGTTTTTTTAGAAAATTTGAATTAAGTCTAATTGCTGCAGATGAAAAAGATATTATCTATACACGTAGCAATATCCGCGGTGAGCAAGTTTATTTTTTCCCTGTTGCTATGCCTAAATCTGAAATGCGCGCTTTATTTGAAGAATACTTAGAGAAATCAGCAGACTTAAAAGCACAAGCGAAATGGTATAACACCCTAACAAGCAACTGTACGACATTGGTTTTTGACATGGTGCAATCCGTTTCAAATAATCAACTACCATTCGATTATCGCCTTATTGCTTCAGGCTATTTACCCAATTATTTATATGACCTAAATGCATTAAGTCATGATTGGTCTATGAAAACATGGTATGAAAAAGCCCACATAAACCCTAAAGTAAATAATATTGATAAATTTACGAGTGAAAAGTACTCAGAAACCATACGACAACAGTTGCTCCAACCAAAGTCTCAAGCAGATTGAACAAGAAGCCTATAAATATGAAAAATTTATATACAAATAACTTAATAAGTTTCTAATTTTTTTAGTTATATTAATCAAGTCAATTTATAGGGACTTTATAAAATGTTAAAAAAATTCTTAGCAGTTTCACTTTTAGGCTCAACATTAGCTTTCGTTGGTTGCCAATCAGCACCTCAGCTACCTGGAACAACTGCAAACTTAAATCAATTACAAAATAAAACTTGGGTAGCAACTAAAATTGGCAATGCTGCGCTTATTACAAACCCAACAGAGCGCAATATTGCGAGCTTACAATTTGATGAAGCAACAAAACGTGTAACAGGTTCAGATGGCTGTAACCGCTTAATGGGTTCTTTCGACGCTGGTCGACACTCAATTTCTTTCAGCCAAGTTGCATCAACTCGTATGGCTTGCTTAAACAACGCCAATGTAGATCAACTCTTTAATAAAGCTCTATCTCAAGTAACAAAATACAAAGTAGACGGTAAAAAACTTTATTTACTTGATGCTCAAGGTGCAGTACAAATCGAATTTGAAAGCGCAATTCAACCGCGTTAATCAAACAGAAAAGAGAGCCTGCTTTAAGCAGGCTTTTTTGTATCTATTTACCCGAACAATATTGTAATTACCCAAACTCTCCCCATATATTTAAACAATATAAATCGTTGGTATCATTTCATGCAAAAAGCATTATTCGGTGGTGGATGTTTTTGGTGTACAGAAGCCGTATTCTTACAACTTCAAGGTGTTACACATATCACGAGTGGTTATGCTGGTGGGCACACAACCAACCCAACTTATGATGATATTTGCCGTGGCGACACCAACCATACTGAAGTAATTTTAATCGATTTTGATGAAACTCAAATTTCGTATGAACAATTGCTTAATGTCTTTTTTGCAATTCACGATCCAACTACATTAAACCGTCAAGGCAATGATGTCGGCACACAATATCGTTCTGTAATTTATTATTTTAATGATGAACAAAAACAACAAGCAGAAAAAATGATTCAATCATTAAAAGATGAAGAGCTAAATATTGTGACTGAATTAAGCCCTGTTCCAACCTTCTATCCTGCTGAAGAATATCACCAAAACTATTTTGCAAAAAATCCAACTCAGGGTTACTGCAACTTTGCCATTCCACCGAAACTATTAAAGCTGAGTAGTAAATTTTCAGATTTACTTAAATAAACTCAATAAAAAAAGGACTGTATAAACAGTCCTTTTTATCACGGAATTATTAAGCTTTTACTTCAGTATTCCAAACATAATCTTGCTTTTGACCTTTTAAAGTCATTTTCAATTGATCACCTTTTACAAGTGCACCCACACCTGCTGGCGTACCTGTCATCACAACATCACCAGGTTCTAAAGTAAAGACTTGGCTAATATCTGCAAGTAAATAACCTATATCAAAAATTAAGAAAGATGTATCACCTTTTTGACGTAACTCATCATTAATATGCAAGGTGTAATGAACATCATCCCAATCTTTAACTTCAGAAGCGTCTATCCAATCTGCCAAAATACATGAACCATCATAAGCTTTTGCACGCTCCCAAGGCTGACCTTTCTTTTTCAAGTCATCTTGCACATCACGCAAAGTTAAGTCTAAACCCAATGTCATTGCACCAATCGCTTCTAACGCTTTTTTCGGATCTGTTTCCGCTTTTAAAGTTCGGTCTATACGTAAAGACAGCTCACACTCATAATGACAATTACCCCAGTCAGAATTCCATGAAATACCCTCTTCCAATGAAACCAAGCTGCTAGGTGGTTTGATAAATAGCACGGGACGATCAGGAATTGCATTTCCTAACTCTCTTGCATGATCTGCATAGCTACGACCAACACAAACAATTTTAGACGGACGTGTACTCATGATATTCCCTTTCTTTCAGTGATCTTAAATTACTTTTTATTGAATGTGTTTTCAAAGATAGTGATATCTGCCGAATCACTAATTGCACGTTTTGGCACAATAATGACGGTTTTATTTTTTAACTCAAGCATATAAGTTAACTTACCGCTGGCAAAATTTTGTACATCTGCATAATTTACAGTTACTTTACGACCATTCGCATAAAGATCTGCATAATCTTGGTATAAGTCTAAACCTTGTTCACTTTTACCAAACTGATATTTTACAAATTGGCGCTTAAACATCATAGGTAAAAACCAATAGCGCATAAACAACTGCAAAAGTAAAAATACTGCACCTAAGGCAACGTAATAACGCCCAACACCTTCAAAACCTAAGTAAAAGCCCCAAATCATAATACCAAGGCTAACCGCAGGTGTAATAAAGCGAGTGAATTGTTTTTTACCAAAAGTCGCAAGTGCGAAACCATCTTGCGATTCTTCTAAGTTCAAAAAATAACGTAGAGATAAAGTAGGTTTAGTTTCAGACATCTATGCATCATCAATATTCTATAAAGTGAACTAAATATTACACTAGAAACGGACTTAGCTTGTCTTTTTATATACCAAACATTGAGCTAATTTAGTAAAGGTTTTATTTTCATAAACTTCAGGCACAAAAAAACCGCAATTAAGCGGTTTTTTCTATTTTTTACATCATGAAGATGATCAAGTTGGTGCGCTCAGAGAGATTCGAACTCCCGACCCCTTAGTTCGTAGCCAAGTGCTCTATCCAGCTGAGCTATGAGCGCGACGTCTTGATGGAACGCATTATACGTGATAATTCAAAGATGTTAAGTGTTATTTTTCAATTTAGCTATCAAGTGTCTAGTAATTATTCGATCTTTGATTTTCTAAGTAACCTTTCATCTTTTATGTATTAAAAAGACTAAAATTTGCATCTAGTCTGCGTCTAGAACACAGCTTAAGAGATATAAAACAAAACCTACAGGCACAAAAAAACCGCAACATGTGCGGTTCTTTATTTTTAAACATTTGCAATAATGTTTAAATTGGTGCGCTCAGAGAGATTCGAACTCCCGACCCCTTAGTTCGTAGCCAAGTGCTCTATCCAGCTGAGCTATGAGCGCGTACCAGTGTCTTTCGACTTCGTTCACGATTAACTTGATTGGTGCGCTCAGAGAGATTCGAACTCCCGACCCCTTAGTTCGTAGCCAAGTGCTCTATCCAGCTGAGCTATGAGCGCATTTCAAGTTATTCGTTGGCGGTGAGAGAGGGATTCGAACCCTCGATACAGTTACCCGTATGCATCCTTAGCAGGGATGTGGTTTCAGCCACTCACCCATCTCACCGTAACGAGGCGCCATAATACAAAGATAATAGCTTTACTGCAAGCCTAGTCTTTATAAATTTTTCATATTTTCGTTCAATTAAATACTTTTTAAACAATTTATGGTGTGTTTTTCTTATTTTGGGTGTTTTTTGATATTTTTACATCATTTAAGCCAAGCCATTTTTATAAAAATCGATCGAATACATATTATTGTAATCAATTACGTGCAGTATTTCTTTGCATGACTTATGCTAAACCTATTCTTCTCACTTGAAGTCACAAATATTATGAAAAATTGGGTCGATCCTGAAGCGAAAGCAGAAGCTGAACGTTACGAAAATCCCATTCCAAGTCGTACTCTTATTTTAGAGACGATTGAAAAGCAAACTACGCCTTTATCTCATGCAGATTTAGTCGAGCAATTTAAAATTGTAGATCAAAAAAGTATTGATGCTTTAAGCCATCGTTTAATTGCAATGGTTCGTGATGGTCAGCTCATGAAAGATGGGTTTAAATTCCAAATTGCAGAAGAGCAACCTGTTCACGAAGCAACGGTTTACATCAACTCTAAAGGTATGGGTAGCGCAAACATTTCAGGTCATGATGACTTGTTACTTCCTGAGCGTGAACTTCGTCTTGTATTTAACGGTGACCGCGTTAAAGTACGCCAAACTTCTGTCGATCGTAAAGGTAAAGCTTGGGGCTTTATTACAGAAGTTGTGCAACATCGTGTAAAACAAATTATTGGTAAATTAGCTGTTCATGAAGGTGAATACTTTATTCAACCTTCAAATCCAAATGCACATCAGCCTATTACCTTAGAAAAAGAACTGATTGAACATGCCAAAGCAAATGTGGGCGACTCGCTACGTGTAGAACTCGACAGCTACCCAACACGCGAAGAATTTGCAACAGGTCATATTGTTCAATCTATGGCAGACAAAGCAGATACAGAAATTATTATTCCGCAAACTATTTTAGAATTTGGTTTGCCTTATGAGTTCCCTGCTGAAGTAGTTAAAGATGCCGAAAGCTTTAAAGAGCCATCAGCACAAGACCGTAAAGATCGTATCGATTTGCGTGATTTACCATTAGTGACGATTGATGGTGAAGATGCACGCGACTTCGATGATGCTGTATATGCAGAAAAACGTCCAGGTGGTGGTTATCGTGTTGTTGTTGCCATTGCCGATGTAAGCCACTATGTGCGTACAGGCAAGCCTCTAGACGATGAAGCTCAAGAGCGCGGTACTTCTGTATACTTCCCTCACTTTGTTCTACCAATGCTTCCTGAAGCAATTTCAAATGGCTTATGTTCATTAAATCCAAATGTTGACCGCTTATGCATGGTGTGTGATTTAAAATTATCACGTGCAGGTCGAGTAACAGGTTATGAATTCTATCCATCCGTGATGCATTCAAAAGCACGTTTAACCTACGACAAAGTTGCACAGTATTTTGATGGTGACAGCAATGCAATCACTGAAGATCGTGATGTTCGCAAATCATTAAATACGTTATTCCAGTTATACCAAGTTCTAAAAGGCTTACGTGCGGAACGCCATGCCATGGAATTTGAAACTGTTGAAACCTACATGACATTCGATGAACTTGGTGGAATTGATAAAATCTTACCTCGTAGCCGTAACGATGCACATAAACTAATTGAAGAATGTATGTTGCTTGCCAACGTTGCAGCCGCAGAATATGCATTAAAAAATGAAATTCCAATGCTCTATCGTATTCATGAGCCACCTGAATTTTCACGCATTCAAAAAGTTCGCGATTTTGTAAAACTTTTAGGTTTACAATTCCCTGAACAACCAACGCAAGCAGACTATCAAGCAGTGATTGAAGCGACCAAAGACCGTATTGATGCGCCAAGCATTCATGCCGTACTTTTACGTTCAATGATGCAAGCTTATTATGGTCCAAACAATGCAGGTCACTTCGGTTTGGCTTACGATGCTTATACGCATTTCACTTCGCCAATTCGTCGCTACCCTGACTTGTTGCTTCATAGAGCAATCAAGGCACACTTGAAGCAAAAGCCATCTCCTCTTTCTGGCGGTGCTTTAGAAGAAGCAGGAACTCATTTTTCTGCAACTGAACGTCGTGCAGATGAAGCATCTCGCTCAGTAACTACATGGCTAAAATGTCACTACATGCATCAGCATTTAGGTGAAGAGTTTGTTGGGGTTATTTCAGCTGTTGCTGAGTTTGGTCTATTTGTAACCTTAAAAGACTTATATGTAGATGGCATGATTCATGTTAGCCAATTGGGCGATGACTTCTTTGTTTTCGATCAAGCAAGTCAAAGCTTGGTGGGACAAAGTCGTGGTCAAACATTTAGCTTAGGCGATGAAGTGAAAATTAAAGTTGCAGCAGTAAACTTAGAAGATCGTAAGATTGACTTTGAATTGCTTCAACAATTAACCCACGCAGGTCGAACTATTCGTAGCCGTGCTCCACGAGTTGCAGCGAAAGCCCCAACTCAAACCAAAAAAGAAGTATTTGGCGAACGTCCTAAAGCAGTTTTAAGTGAAGATGGTGAAAAACCTCTTCGCAAGAAAAAAGCCAAAGGACAACCGAGTTCGTATACGAAAAAGCCAAGTAAAAAATCGGCGGAGAAAATAGAAAAAGCGAAGGCAAAGAAAAAAGCCAAAGCAAAAAAGAAAAAATCTAATGCGAAAGCAAAAACAGAGTAATTCTTAAAACGGAAAAGAGCGCTTAGGCGCTCTTTTTTTTATCTGAAAAAAATTAAATAAAAATGCTTCTGAGTTATTAATTAGCGTAAAGCATAGAAATCTTCTTGATTTATCTTCTCACTGCCCTTACATCTACTACTAACTTAAAAAATTTATGGCGCATTGCGATGACTTTAGAAAAGGCAACTTTGCCAGTACCACAGTTCGATCAAATTACACTCGAATCATTAAAACAAAATATTGAAAACGCCATTCAACAAGGACAAAGCTTCTTAAAAAATCTTACAGAAGTTCCTACTTCAACAACTGAACAACTCGCAACGCTCGACCAAATTGACGCACTTGAAAACAATATGAGTGAAGCTTGGGGTGTTTTATCTCACTTAAACGCAGTGATGAACAATGCAGAAACACGTGAAGTTTACCAAGCATTACTTCCGGCTTTAAGTGAATACTACACAGCGCTTGGTCAGCACACTGCACTTTATCAAACTTACCAACACGTACATGATTCTGCCGATTTTTCAGCACTTTCAGAAGCACAACAAAGTGCAATCAAACTTGCTTTACGCGATTTCAAACTTTCAGGTGTTGCTTTAGAAGGCGAAGCGAAAAAACGCTATGCAGAAATTTCAGCTCGTTTATCACAGCTTTCATCTGACTTTTCAAATCATGTGTTAGATGCAACCCAAGCGTACTTTAAAGCACTTTCAGAAGATCAACTCAAAGGCTTACCACAAAGCAGTATTGAACTCTTAAAACAATATGGTCAACAGCGTGAATTAGAACAAGCCGTTGCTACTTTAGATATTCCATCTTATTTAGCAATTATGACGTATGCCGAAAATCGTGAATTACGTGAAGAGCTTTATAAAGCCTATACAACACGCGCATCGGAAATGAGTGATCATCCTGAATTTGACAATACAACGGTAATGGAAGAAATTCTAAGCCTGCGTCAAGAAATGGCACAGCTTTTAGGTTTCCAAAACTATGCCGAACTTTCGCTTGCAAGCAAAATGGCACCCGATGTTGAAACTGTAGATAAGTTCCTCATCGATTTAGCTGAACATGCTCGAGCACCTGCCGAAAAAGAAATTGCAGAATTAAAAGCAATTGCATCAGAAGATGGCATTACAAACTTAGAACCTTGGGATACCACTTACTATTCAGAAAAACTGAAAGTTCAACAATTCAACTTATCTCAAGAAGCATTAAAGCCATACTTCCCTGCACCTAAAGTCTTGCAAGGTTTGTTTAGTATTGTGAACCGCCTTTACGGTATTAATATCGTAGAACGCCAAGCACCAGTTTGGCATGAGGATGCACATTATTACGAACTAGAAGATCACGGTAAAGTTGTAGGTGGATTCTACTTTGACTTATATGCTCGTAGCGGTAAACGTGGTGGTGCATGGATGAGTGGTTTCCGTTCTCGTATGCAAACAAATAGCGGCTTACAGAACCCAGTTTGCTACATGGTATGTAACTTTACCCCACCTGTAGGTGATCAACCTGCTTTATTAACACATGATGAAGTCATCACCCTTTTCCATGAATTTGGACATGGCTTACATCACATGCTGACAGAAGTAGACAATATTTCTGTTGCAGGTACACATGGTGTTGCATGGGATGCTGTTGAACTTCCAAGCCAATTTATGGAGTTTTGGGCTTGGGATCATGAAAGTCTAGATTTACTGAGCGAACATATCGAAACCAAAGAAACCTTATCTAAAGAACTTTTAAAAGCCCTGTTAGATGCACGTTTCTTCCAATCTGGCATGCAAACCCTGCGTCAAATTGAATTCGCTTTGTTCGACTTAAACATTCATAAAGCCAATCCAGCTTTAAATGCGATGAGTATCCAAGCCACAATGGATGATATTCGTCACAAATATTCTGTTGCGCCGACAACATCATATAATCGCTTCCAACACGGGTTTAGCCATATTTTTGCAGGCGGATATGCAGCAGGTTATTATTCATACAAATGGGCTGAAGTACTAGCGAGTGATGCGTTTGACCGTTTCGAACAAGATGGTATTTTTAATACAGAGACAGGAAAACAGTTCAGAGCTTCTATTCTAGCAGTCGGCGGAAAAGATCAAGCACTTGATGCATTTATCAATTTTCGTAAACGTGAGCCTAAAATTGATGCACTATTGCGTCATCAGGGTTGGACGAAAGCCTAGTAAAATCTTAAACTACTAGTCTTAGTTTAAATTTAGGTAAGTATGATGACTATTAAACGTCGTTTCATCGCTGGTGCAAAATGTCCAAAATGTCAGGCTTTAGATCGTGTTGTCATGCTTACTTCTGGTGAAAATGAGTGGATAGAATGTATTGATTGTGGTTATAGTGAGAACCGACCGACTCATATAGATGAGCCTGAAGTTCCCGCTATTCCAGATGATATTGGCGTAATACAATTCAAACCACGTCAAAAATAATAATAGGATTAATCACATGGCAATAAGAGAAAGAAATAGTTCAAAGGTTTTATGGGGAATTACTGGTCTTCTAATTTTAATTGTTGCTAGTGCCTTTGCCTATTTCAACTTTACAAAAAGTGACGTTGAAAAGATACCTAATACTTCAACACCCGCTTCAGAAGTGATTGCCACAAGTGAACCTGCACCAGCAGCAAGCGAAGTCACTCTTACGGAAACGAGCACATCAACTTTAATTTCAGAAGATATTTTAAAAGAAGCCATCCCTGAAAATGCATCTTTAGCAAAAGAAGAAGTTGCTAAACTTAAAGACATTCAAAACCAACTCAAAGATCAAGAAACTATTTTAAAAGAACAACATGCCGATGCAGACCAACTCATTGAGCTAAAAGAAGAGCAAATAAAACTGCTTGAGGCACAACTTGCTGAATCGCAATAAATTATCAATTTTATCTAATTCGGCTAGAATGGTGAAAACTCATCCTAGCCATTTTTTATGTCCAGCATTTCATCAAAGCAAGACTTATCTAAAGCAATCTTTTGTTTAACCTGTTCTGCACTGCTTTTTTCACTCATGGGAGTCTGCATTCGCTACGCCTCCCATACAGTTGATAACGCAACAGTTGTGTTCTTTAGAAATGTTGTTGGTCTATTTATTTTTATCCCATTTATCATCAAATACGGCACCCCCTTTTTCAAAACAGATAAGCTTTGGATGCATACTTGGCGATCAATTGTTGGCTTAATGGCAATGTATGGTTTTTTCTACGCGATTGCACATTTAAAACTATCTAATGCGATGGTTTTTTCTTATTCATCCCCAATTTTCATTCCACTGATTGCATGGCTATTCTTAAAAGAAAAAATAACAAAGGCAATGCTTATAGCTGCAACTATCGGATTATTTGGCGTACTTTGTGTAGCAAAACCCGATTCAGGTCTATTTAATTTACTCTCTATTATTGGGCTTTTATCTAGTTTTTTAGCTGCAATGGCATTTGTGACAGTTCGTGCATTAACAGCAACTGAACCACCAGAACGAATTGTTTTCTACTTTTGCTTTTTTGGCACAATAATCTCATCTATCCCGATGTTCTTTGTTTGGCGTCCATATACTTATACAGAACTCGGTTATTTAGTTTGCGCGGGGATTCTTGCAAATATTAGTCAAATTTTTATGTCTAATGCTTACAAACTCGCACCTGCAGGTCAAATTGGACCCGTCAATTATGTTGCGATTATTTTTGCAGGAATTTGGGGATATTTATTTTGGCACGAACTGCCCGACATCTATAGCATAATTGGCTTTGTATTAATTTTGTCTGCCATTTTACTTTGTAGCCCACTCATTCAAAAAAAGCTTTAAGCAGTTAAAAATAGACAAAAAAAAGTAGCATTGCGACGGTTCTGCACATGCTACTTATAAACTGGTCAGCCAATCACTTGGCTATTTGTTTAAAATAATGAATAAGATAAAAATTTAAATTAATATTGCTCTCTAGGTCTTAATTTATATTGAAATTAAATAACATCATATAAAAATTGTCTAACAATGCTTATTTTTTACATGATTTTTATTTTAATACTGATAATATTTTTAAATTTTTCCACTGCATACGATTAAGCTGATCAAACCAAATAACAAATGATTTACAGTCAGAATCTTTTAATTGGATAACTATATACAATTGATGATTTAAAATATTTTGGATTTTAACTCTATATATTTTCTTATTATTTTTAAATTTCAAACTCCAAACAGCATCATCTAAATATGCAAAATATTCTATTTCTTGTTTTTGATTGAAGAAGAAAAATGAAAGAAGTAAAAGTACTACAGCGATAATAAAAAATAGAATACTTAATACTTGATATAGAATGAAAATAATTAAGAGAATAATCACAAATTGAAACACAATCGAAAACCGACTGTGTTTCAGGTGAAATTCTTTATGAACCATGCACGTAGAACTTTAACTTTTTAATGAAATCTTTAAGCTCTGGACGTGGTGGCTCAGAAACCTCCATAAACCAATCTAAAAGATCTGGATCTTCTTGATCAACAAGTTCATTGAACATTTGCTTCTCTTCAGTATCTGCTTTCAAATAATAGTTTTTTACATACGGATCAAAATAAACATCAATTTCTTTTAAGCCACGACGTGCACGGTAAATTACCTTACGTTCTTCTAAGCTAATATCTTCAGTCATCGTTTTACCCAAAATACATGTATTTTAATAAACTCTAGTGTACCCTAGCCCTTCAAAAGTTTCGATGGCTTTATCACAATCCCAACACTTTTCACCACTACATCTACCATCTAGTTAAACTTTAAATTTGAGCACACCATCTTCAAATTTTGCATGTTTATATGTTTTTCTATCCACCAAAAAATTATTGGTTACTTGCCAAGGCACAAATTTCCCCTGTTTTGGCAGTACACTAGATGCGCGAGCAATATAACCCGATGACATTTTCCCCATAATCGTTTCACCTGTTATTGCATCGGGCTGTTTAGCTGCCACTACGCTTTTATAATGATTTTCACTCATATAATTAAACAAGCGACATAAATACTCAGATGCAATATCCACCTTTAATGTCCATGAAGCATTAATGTAACCAATCATCATAAACATATTTGGTACATCACTCACCATCACACCCTGATATAACATAGTCTCTGAGGTATCAATCATTCGACCATCTGTACTTGCTTGAATACCGCCCAGTACCTGAATATTCAGTCCTGTTGCAACCACAATAATATCTGCATCAAGATGTTTACCCGATTTTATTTGAATACCATTTACTGTAAATTGATCAATCTCATCCGTTTCAATATCTGCTTTATCTGTTTTCAATACTTCAAATAAATCTCCATCAGGCACCACACATAAACGCTGCTCCCAAGGATTATATGTTGGCGTAAAGTGTTTGATATCGACTTTACCCTCAAGGTTTTTCTGAATATCTTTCAATAGAAAATATTTAAGTAGTTTTGGGTATTTTTGAGCGAGCACATAAACTAAACGCTGCATACCAATATTTCTTGCTCGTGTAAGCATATATGCATACTTAGTAGGGACAACTTTACTTAACTTCGTATAAAGCACATCTAATGCAGGAATGGATGCAATATAAGTTGGCGAACGTTGTAGCATCGTTACATGAGCTGCCCCACCTTTAACCATTGCAGGTACAATTGTAATTGCCGTTGCACCACTACCAATAACAACAATTTTTTTATTCTTATAATCTAAATTTTCAGGCCATAATTGTGGATGAATTAGCTGCCCTTTAAACTCATCCTGACTATCGAATTCTGGCTGATATGGCTGATCATAGTGATAATAGCCAGTACAACCCACAAAATATTTTGCTTCAATATCTTGTATTTCACCAAGATTATTTTGAATTGTGACTAACCACTTTTGAAGAGAAGAATCGAAATTTGCTTTAACAACCTCATGATTAAACTGAATATAACGGTCTAATTGATATTCTTCGACTACATCTAATAGATATTTCTGAATAGAAGCACCATCAGCCAAAATACTTTTTCTAGTCCATGGCTTAAAGCTATAACCAAATGTAGTCATGTCAGAGTCTGAACGAATTCCAGGGTATTTAAACAAATCCCAAGTACCACCTATACGCTCACGTTTCTCTAGAATACTAAATTTTAATTGTGGACAAGACTTTAATAGATGAACAGCTAAACCAAGCCCAGAAATACCTGCACCTACAATTAAGATATCTACTGATTTCACGATAATGCCCAAAATTAAATTTAAATCCAAAATACAATTTGACAATATAAAATGTCAATTTAACATTTGTTTAATATCAAAATTTAAGCATAAAAAAAGCCGGTTAAAAACCGGCTTTTTCTAAGAACAACTGAAGCTATTCTTACGAAATTATTTAACTTCGCGATCTACAAGCTCAACATAAGCCATTGGCGCAGCATCACCTGCACGGAAGCCTGCTTTAAGCACACGTAGATAACCGCCGTTACGTTCTTTGTAACGAGGGCCAAGAACGGTAAATAATTTACCAACAGTTGCTGCTGAACGAGTACGAGCAAACGCCAAACGACGGTTTGCTACTGTATCGACTTTAGCTAAAGTGATTAAAGGCTCAGCTACACGACGTAATTCTTTAGCTTTAGGAACAGTAGTTTTAATTAACTCATGTTCGAACAAAGAATTAGCCATGTTTTGGAACATCGCTTTACGATGACTGCTTGTACGGCCTAATTTCACACCACTATTACGATGACGCATGGTGATAGTCCTACTTAATTAACGGCTACGATAGGCAAAGCGATCGTCCATACGGAGACTAGCCGGTGGCCAGTTCTCTAAACGCATGCCGAGTTGCAAGCCTTTTGAAGCCAGAACATCTTTAATCTCAGTCAACGATTTTTTACCTAAGTTAGGAGTTTTTAACAACTCAACTTCAGTACGTTGAACAAGATCACCGATGTAGTAAATATTTTCTGCTTTCAAACAGTTAGCAGAACGAACAGTAAGCTCTAGATCATCTACTGGACGAAGCAAGATTGGGTCAACTTCTTCACGAGGCTCTTGAGCAACTGGAGCTTGATCTTTCTGAAGATCAACAAAAATTGCAATTTGTTGTTGCAAAATTGTTGCCGCTTTGCGGATCGCTTCTTCTGGATCTACTGTACCATTTGTTTCAAGATCAATGATCAGCTTATCAAGGTCAGTACGTTGTTCTACACGCGCATTTTCTACGATGTAAGACACACGTTTGATCGGGCTATAAGAAGCATCTAATTGTAAGCGACCTACAGGGCGAGTTTCGCCTTCAGGGAAGCGTGAATCAGAAGTTTCATAACCACGGCCTTGAGAAACTTTCAAGCGCATTTTTAAAGAGCCAGAAGCACTAAGAGTACCGATCAAGTGTTCAGGGTTAACCACTTCAACATTATGAGGTAAACGAAGGTCAGCGGCAGTTACGTCGCCAGGACCTTGTTTCTCTAATGTCAAATAAGCTTCATTTTGATCGAACAGCTTAATAGACAATCCTTTTAGGTTCAGCAAGAGCTCGACGATGTCCTGCTGCAAGCCTTCCAAGGTACTGTACTCGTGCTCAACACCCTCAATTTCAACTTCTACCACAGCAGCGCCAGGCAAAGAAGAAAGAAGGATGCGACGTAAAGCATTACCAAGAGTATGACCAAAGCCACGCTCTAATGGTTCTAGAATAACTTTTGCCGAGGTCCCGCTAACCGCTTCGACCTTGATCGCTTGCGGAGTTAGAAACTCATTTGCAGTACGCGTCATTATTGCTACCTCAAGGATTATTTAGAATACAATTCTACAATCAAGCTTTCGTTGATTTCAGCAGGTAAATCAGAACGATCTGGTGCAGCTTTAAACGTACCTTCCAGTTTAGAATGGTCAATTTCCATCCAAGCAGGAATACCACGTTGAGCAGCTAATTCAATTGCGTTTTTAATACGTAATTGTTGTTTAGCACCTTCGTGAACTGCGATCACATCGCCCGCTTTAACTTGGATTGACGCGATGTTAACACGACGACCATTTAAAGTGATTGAGCGGTGAGATACAAGCTGACGAGCTTCTGCACGTGTAGAACCAAAACCCATGCGATAAACAACGTTATCTAGGCGGCTTTCAAGCAATTTCAACAAGTTTTCACCAGTTGCGCCTTTAACACGAGCAGCTTCTTTATAGTAATTACTAAATTGACGCTCTAAAACACCGTACATACGACGTACTTTTTGTTTTTCACGTAATTGTAGTGAGTACTCAGATTGTTTGCTACCACGAGCCCCGCCATGTTGGCCAGGAGCTTTAGCATGTTTTTTAGTCTTAACATCAAACGGTTTAACGCCTGATTTAAGTTGCAGGTCTGTCCCTTCGCGGCGAGAGAGTTTGCATTTTGGACCAATATAACGAGCCATGAATGTTTCTCCTTACACGCGACGTTTTTTAGGTGGACGGCAACCGTTGTGCGGAATTGGCGTCACATCGGTAATGCTGTTAATTTTATAACCCACTGCACCTAAAGCACGAACCGCAGACTCACGACCAGGACCAGGACCTTTTACAAGGACGTCCAAGTTTTTCAAACCGTAATCTAAAGCAGCTTTACCAGCAACTTCAGCAGCTACCTGAGCAGCAAACGGTGTTGATTTACGTGATCCACGGAAGCCTTGTCCACCAGAGGTAGCCCAAGCCAGTGCATTACCTTGACGATCGGTAATAGTCACAATGGTGTTATTAAAAGAAGCGTGAATGTGTGCAACACCTTCAGAGACGGTACGAGTGACCTTCTTGCGTGTGCGAGTATCTTTAGCCATCTTTTAGCTTCCAGAAATCTTATTTCTTAATAGGTTTGCGCGGACCTTTACGGGTACGAGCGTTAGTTTTAGTGCGTTGTCCGCGGACAGGCAAGCTGCGACGATGACGAAGACCGCGGTAGCAGCCTAAATCCATTAAACGTTTAATGTTCATGGAAATTTCGCGACGTAAATCACCTTCGGTCGGAACCTTAGCAACTTCTGCACGAATCGCATCAAGCTGAGCGTCATCTAATTCACGGATCTTAGTAGTCGTTGCAATACCAGCTGCAGCCAAAATAGACTTAGCAGTATGGCGACCAATACCAAAGATGTACGTTAGAGAGATAACAGCATGCTTGTTATCCGGAATGTTTACACCGGCAATACGAGCCATTCAATTTTCTCCAAAAAGGCAATTGAGATAATCAACCGCCCCACAAAAATCTTGAGGGGCGGATAATAACCTAATTAGCCTACTGAAATCAACAGGTCTTGATTAGATTAACCTTGACGCTGCTTATGACGAGGTTCAGCGCTACAAATTACGCGAATAACCCCATTACGACGGATAACTTTACAGCTACCACAAATTTTCTTTACAGAAGCTTGTACTTTCATGATGAAACCTCTAAGTGCGCTTATCCCTTAGGATGAGCAGTCGTTTTTCTCATTAATGTCTGATTATCATATTGGTGAGAAGTAAGATGGGCTTGAAGCTGAGCCATAAAGTCCATCACAACGACTACTACAATTAACAAAGAAGTACCACCTAAATGGAAAGGGATACCAAATGAACTTTGTAAAATCATCGGCATTAAGCAGATGACTGTAATGTAGATTGCACCAATAAAAGTCAAACGATTAAGAATATGATCTAAGTAACGAGCAGTTTGCTCACCTGGGCGTATACCAGGTACATAAGCTCCGCTGCGTTTCAAGTTCTCTGCAACTTCTTTAGGGCTAAATTGTAAAGCCGTATAAAAATAACAGAAAAAGATAATTAACGCACCAAAGAGCACCAAATACAACGGTTGTCCAGGCGACAGAACTAATGCTAATTCTTGTAAGCCACGCTTAATAAAACCAGCATTTGCATCAGAACTTCCTACCCACTGTCCTAAGCTCGCAGGGAACAATAACAATGAGCTTGCAAAGATTGCAGGAATAACACCAGCCATATTAATTTTTAATGGCAAATGTGTCTGTTGCGCTGTAAATACACGACGTCCCTGTTGTTTCTGTGCGTAGTTTACTGGAATACGACGTTGCGCTTTCTCAATAAATACAATTGCAGCAAGTACACCTAATGATATAAGTGCAAATACAGCCAAACTGATCAAAGTCATTTGACCGTTCTCAACAGAAGTGAACGATTGCAGAACCATATTTGGTAACCCTGCAACAATACCAGCGAAGATGATCATGGAAATACCATTACCAACACCACGCTCAGTAATCTGCTCACCCAACCACATAAGGAACATTGTGCCAGCAACTAACGATGTTATTGCTGGTACATAAAATGCCAATCCATTAGTCAAAGTAATACCTTGACTAATAAGACCTGCACACATACCTGTAGCCTGCACAAAAGCAAGCAACAACGTACCTTGACGTGTGTACTGGTTTATTTTGCGTTTACCTTGCTCGCCTTCTTTTTTCAAAGCTTCAAGCGAAGGTACTACCGTAGACATTAACTGCACAATAATCGATGCAGAAATATACGGCATAATGCCTAATGCAAGAATAGACATTCGCTCTAATGCACCACCTGAGAACGTGTTAAACAAACCAAGGATAGTACCTTGGTTTGCATTAAAAAGGTTCTCAAGGGCAGCATTATTGATACCCGGTACTGGAATATGCGCTCCTAGTCGAAAAACCAACAAAGCACCAATGAGGAACATCATTCGGCGAATAATTTCACGATATTTCACATGAAATGGTTGACCTTTCATCATGTTTACATGACCTGAAGAACTAGGAGTCATAGACACTGGGAATTACTCCTCGACTTTACCGCCAGCAGCTTCAAGAGCAGCTTTAGCGCCTTTAGTCAATGCAACACCTTGTACAGTGAAAGCACGAGTAATTTCACCAGAAAGTACGATACGTGCACGAATCATGTCTTTACGAACAACATTCGCCGCTTTTAAAGTTTCAAGTGAAACGATATCACCTTCAACTTTAGAAAGCTCAGATAAACGTACTTCAGCAGTTTTCAAAGCGATTTGGCTAGTGAAACCGAATTTAGGTAAACGACGATACAACGCAGTTTGACCACCTTCGAATCCAGCACGTACACCGCCACCAGAGCGTGAAGTTTGACCTTTCACACCACGGCCACCGGTTTTACCAACACCAGAACCAATACCACGACCTTTACGCAAATTGTCGCGTTTTGCACCTTCTGCAGGCGCAAGTTCATTTAAACGCAGAGTCATGGCTTACTCCTCTACACTAACCATATAGTAGACTTGGTTGATCATACCACGGTTAGAAGGCGTATCTTGCACTTCTACAGTATGACCAATACGACGCAGACCTAAACCTTGCAAGCTAAGCTTGTGATTTTTCAAGCGATGAGCTGAAGATTTAGTCTGGGTAACTTTAATCGTTTTCATGATTGATTACCCTTGAATTTGTGCTACTGTCAAACCACGTTTCGCAGCGACTTTCTCAGGAGAAGTCATATCACGCAAACCGTTAAAAGTTGCGTTTACTACGTTAGCAGCATTGGTAGAGCCATAACATTTAGTCAATACGTTACGTACGCCAACAGCTTCTAAAACTGCACGCATAGCGCCACCAGCAATTACACCAGTACCTTCAGAAGCAGGTTGCATGTAAACGCGGCTTGCACCGTGACGAGCATTGATAGGATGCTGAACAGTACCATCAACTAGATCAACTGTAATCATGTTGCGACGAGCAGCTTCTAGTGCTTTAGAAATAGCAGCTGGAACTTCACGTGCTTTACCACGACCAAAACCTACACGACCATTACCATCACCCACAACAGTTAATGCTGTGAAAGAGAAGATACGACCACCCTTAACAACTTTGGCTACACGATCAACGGCAACCAGCTTTTCAACAAGACCTTCGTTTTGTTCAACTTTAGCCATGATTAGAACTCCAAACCGTTTTCACGAGCAGCATCAGCCAAGGCTTTGATACGACCATGATATTTAAAACCAGAACGGTCAAATGCAACTTTAGTTACACCAGCAGCTTTCGCACGCTCTGCAATTAAAGCACCAACTTGTTGGGCTGCATTTACGTTACCAGTTGTACCAGCACGTAGAGTAGCATCTAAAGTAGAAGCTTGAGCTAATACTTTGCCACCATCTGCTGAGATAACTTGAGCATAGATGTGACGCGGAGTGCGGTTTACACACAAACGAGTCGCACCCAATGCACGAATGTGCAAGCGTGTGCTTTTCGCACGACGCAAACGGGATTGTTTCTTTTCGTTCATAAGAACCTCGCGCCTTATTTCTTCTTAGCTTCTTTACGAAGTACAACTTCGTCAGAATAACGAACACCTTTACCTTTATAAGGCTCAGGAGGACGGTAACCACGAATCTCAGCAGCTACTTGACCTAAAGCTGCTTTATCAGCAGATTTAAGAACAATTTCAGTAGCAGTTGGAGTTTCTGCAGTCACACCTTCAGGAAGGTTGTAATCGATCGGGTGAGAGAAACCAAGGTTAAGGTTAATAACATTACCTTTAACCGCAGCTTTATAACCAACACCGATAAGTTGCAACTTACGTTCGAAACCTTCGCTAACACCTTTAACAAGGTTGTTAAGCACAGCGCGAGCAGTACCAGCTTGCATCCAAGAATCTTTAGATTCTTTAACTGGAGCAACAACTAGAGTACCGTCTTCCTGTTTAAGCTCGACCAGCGCATGCAGGTTGAAAGACAATGTACCTTTGCTGCCTTTCACTTCGACCTGCCGGCCGTTCTGAGTAACTGTTACACCGTTAGGCACAGTTACTGGGGCTTTAGCCACACGAGACATGAGGAATCACCTATTAAGAAACAAAAGCAATAACTTCACCACCGATACCTGCAGCACGTGCAGCGCGATCAGTCATGATGCCTTTGCTTGTAGAAACAATTGCAATACCCAAACCTTGCTTAACGCTAGGAAGTGCATCTTTACCGCGGTATTGGCGAAGACCTGGACGGCTTACGCGCTTAACAGTATCGATAACTGGCTTGCCTTCGAAATATTTTAAAGTCAAAGTAAGTGTTGCTTTGCCTTCAGCATCAGCAACAGCTACGTCTGCAATGTAACCTTCTTGTTGAAGAACATTAGCAATCGCAACTTTTAACTTTGAGTTTGGCATAGAAACAGTTTGTTTCTTAGCCATTTGTGCGTTACGAACACGTGTTAACATGTCGGCAACGGTATCTTGCATACTCATTTATAGTGCTCCTTACCAGCTTGCCTTAACAACGCCCGGCACATCACCTTGCATTACTGTATCACGTAATTTGTTACGGCTTAGACCGAACTTACGGAAGTAACCATGAGGACGACCAGTTAAACCACAGCGGTTACGTAGACGTACTGGAGACGCATTACGTGGTAATGCTTGAAATTTCATCATCGCTTCGAAACGTTCTTCGTCTGATGCATTTACGTTTGCGATAATTGCTTTTAATTCAGCACGTTTCGCAGCGTATTTAGCAACAGTAGCTTCGCGTTTCAATTCGCGATTAATCATACCTTTCTTAGCCATATCGACCTCTTATTTGAACGGGAAGCCGAATGCACGCATAAGCGCACGGCCTTCGTCATC
This sequence comes from Acinetobacter sp. FY683, assembly GCF_059515885.1. Classification (NCBI taxonomy): domain Bacteria; kingdom Pseudomonadati; phylum Pseudomonadota; class Gammaproteobacteria; order Moraxellales; family Moraxellaceae; genus Acinetobacter; species Acinetobacter sp. FY683. The sequence goes on from NZ_JCAKNA010000011.1 coordinate 41,170, forward strand.
AGTGCGAGCAGTCGTAGTGATGGTAATATCCATACCACGAATACGGTCAATCTTATCAAAATCGATTTCAGGGAACATGATTTGTTCCTTAAGACCCATTGAGTAGTTACCACGACCGTCGAATGATTTCGCAGAGAAACCACGGAAGTCACGGATACGAGGGATCGCGATAGAGATCAAACGGTCTAAGAATTCGTACATACGTTCGCCGCGTAAAGTAACTTTACAACCAATCGGCCAACCATCACGGATTTTGAAACCAGCGATTGATTTGCGAGCTAATGTAAGAACTGGTTTTTGACCAGCAATAGCTTGCATGTCAGCTAAAGCGCCATCTAACAATTTCTTGTCAGCTGAAGCTGCACCAACACCCATGTTAATGGTAATTTTAGTAATGCGTGGAATATCCATCACATTCTTAAGAGCTAAAGTTTCTTGTAACTGAGCCTTAAGTTCGTCGTTATAACGTGTTTTAAGTCTGGCCATAGCCTTTTCAACCTATTACTTCGCTACCGCCACTGATTCACCATTTGATTTGTAAACGCGAGTTTTCGCGCCATCAATCACTTGGTAACCAACACGGTCAGCCTTTTGGGTTGTAGCATTAAAAATTGCCACGTTAGAGATATGAAGCGAAGCTTCTTGTGTAACTACAGCGCCTTCAGCACCTGTTGCACGGTTAGGCTTTTGATGCTTCTTAACCAAGTTCAAGCCTTCAACTAGAACACGGTCATTTGAAACAGACAAAACAGAACCCTGTTTGCCTTTTTCTTTACCTGCGATCACAATTACTTGATCGCCCTTTTTAATCTTAGCCATGATCGCCTCTTATAGTACTTCAGGAGCCAATGAAATAATTTTCATGAACTGTTCAGTACGAAGTTCACGAGTCACTGGTCCGAAAATACGAGTTGCAATCGGCGCTTTGTTCGTATTTAAGATAACAGCAGCGTTATCATCAAAACGGATTACAGAACCGTCTGGACGACGGATGCCGAACTTAGTACGAACAACTACAGCATTCATCACGTCGCCTTTTTTAACACGACCACGTGGAATAGCTTCTTTTACAGTAACTTTAATAATGTCGCCAACAGAAGCATAACGACGATGTGAACCACCTAGTACTTTAATACATTGTACGCGGCGAGCACCACTGTTGTCTGCTACGTCTAGCATACTTTCGGTTTGAATCATTGCCCTACTCCAAAACCGAGCATCACCGGTCGCAAATTCGAAAGGCTCAAAGAGTACTCGAATTTGACCGATGATGCAACAAGAACGTTAATTACTCAGCTGCAGCTTCAATAACTTCAACTAAAGTCCATGACTTAGTTTTAGACATTGGGCGGCATTCTTTGATGGTTACAACGTCGCCAAGTTTAGCTGTGTTGCTCTCATCATGAGCGTGTAATTTTGTTGAACGGCGGATTAATTTGCCATACAACGGGTGTTGAACGCGGCGTTCGATAAGAACAACGATAGATTTGTCCATCTTGTCGCTTACTACTTTGCCTGTTAACGTGCGAACTGTTTGCTCACTCATTGTGCGTTCCCCTGTTTTTCGGTAAGGAGGGTCTTGATACGAGCAATTGTCTTACGAGTAAGCGCAACTTCGTGCGATTTACCCAATTGACCAGTTGCTTTCGCCATACGAAGACGGAATTGGTTCAACTGTTGCTCATCAAGCAAAGCTGTCAATTCTTCTACCGACTTTTCACGTAGATCTTTAGTTTTCATTACATTACCGTCCGAGTCACGATAGTGGTTTTAAACGGAAGTTTAGCAGCTGCAAGCGTGAACGCTTCGCGAGCCAATTCTTCGTTAACACCATCAATTTCGTACAAGACTTTACCTGGTTTGATTTGGCAAACCCAGTATTCCACAGAACCTTTACCTTTACCCATACGAACTTCTAATGGTTTTTCAGTAATTGGTTTGTCTGGGAAAACACGGATAAAGATCTTACCACCACGTTTAATACGACGGCTGATTGTACGACGCGCTGCTTCAATTTGACGCGCAGTCATTTGACCACGTTCAATTGATTTAAGTGCAATTGTACCGAAAGATACAGTGCTACCGCGATGTGCTAAACCAGTGTTACGGCCTTTTTGCACTTTGCGGAATTTAGTACGTTTAGGTTGCAACATGGATTATTCTCCTTTTTCAGCAGAACGATCATTGCGACGACCACGACGCTCTTGACCTTCACCACGACCGCGACCGCGTTTAGCTGGACGTTCTTCAGCAGGAGCAGGGTTCATGACTTGTTTCATGCCACCTAAAATCTCACCACGGAATACCCAAACTTTAACACCGATCGTACCGTAAGTAGTCTCAGCACGAACTGATGAGTAATCAATGTCAGCACGTAGAGTATGCAAAGGTACACGACCTTCACGATACCATTCTGTACGAGCAATCTCAGCACCGCCTAAACGACCTGAAACTTCAACTTTGATACCTTTAGCACCAGCACGCATAGAGTTTTGTACCGCACGCTTCATAGCACGACGGAACATAACACGCTTTTCTAATTGTGAAGCAATACCTTCAGCAACTAAACGAGCATCTAAATCTGGACGGTCGATTTCGTTGATACTTACTTGCGCAGGAACACCCATAATAGATGTTAATTCGCGTTGTAATTTCTCAATATCTTCGCCTTTTTTACCGATAACGATACCAGGACGTGCAGTGCTAATAGTAATTTTAGCAGCGCCCGTAGGACGTTCGATAAGAATATTGCTGATCATTGCATTCTTAAGTTTTTTGTTCAAAAACTCACGAACTTGCAAATCTTTAAGCAAGTATTCAGCGTATTGTTTCGGACTCGCATACCAATTAGCGTTATGACGTTTCACAACACCTAGGCGGATACCGATTGGATGAACCTTCTGACCCATATCAAACCCCTACCTTAACGGTAATGTGACAAGTACGCTTAGTAATACGATCTGCACGGCCTTTAGCACGTGGCAAAATACGCTTAAGGCTAGTGCCTTCATCAACGTAAATCGTAGAAACTTTAAGATCGTCAACATCTAAACTGTTATTGTGTTCAGCGTTTGCGATTGCAGATTCCAATGCTTTTTTAACTAAAACTGCAGCTTTTTTGTTGCTGAAGTTTAAGATATTAAGCGCGTGAGCAACTGATTTGCCACGGATTAAATCTGCAACTAAACGTGTTTTTTGTGCCGAGATAGCGGCACCGCGTAATTTAGCAGTAACTTCCATCATAGCACCTTAACGTTTAGACTTCTTGTCAACACCGTGACCACGATAGGTACGAGTTGGCGCGAATTCACCGAGTTTATGACCAACCATGTGTTCAGATACAATCACTGGAACATGGTTACGACCATTATGGACAGAAATTGTTAAACCAACAAAATCCGGGAGGATCATCGAACGACGCGACCAAGTTTTGATCGGCTTACGGTTATTAGCCGCGATAGCCGCTTCAACCTTAGCGAACAAGTGCGCATCGACGAATGGGCCTTTTTTCAGAGAACGAGGCATTGTCAGATTCCTTTACTTGTTACTTAACGCGACGGTCGCGAATGATCATCTTAGTCGTACGCTTATTGGTACGTGTTTTGTACCCTTTAGCTTTTTGACCCCATGGGCTTACAGGTTGAATACCTTTATTACGCCCTTCACCACCACCATGTGGATGGTCAACTGGGTTCATCGCCATACCACGAACGGTAGGACGAACACCACGCCAGCGTGATGCACCAGCTTTACCTAGTGAACGTAAGTTGCTTTCTTGGTTAGAAACTTCACCAAGAACTGCACGACATTCAACGTGTACTTTACGCATTTCGCCTGAACGTAAGCGAATGATTGCGTAAGAACCGTCACGACCCAACAATTGAGCAGAAGTACCAGCAGAACGTACTAATTGTGCGCCTTTACCGATTTTAAGCTCGATGTTGTGAAGAGTAGAACCGATTGGCATGTTACGAAGTGGCAAGCAGTTACCTGGACGAATTGGAGCATCGTTACCAGACTGTACTTGATCACCAGCGCGAAGGCCTTTAGGTGCAATAATATAACGACGCTCACCGTCAGCATACAATACAAGTGCAATGTGTGCAGTACGGTTAGGATCGTATTCAATACGTTCAACTACAGCAGGAATGCCATCTTTGTTACGTTTAAAATCAACAAGACGGTAGTGCTGCTTATGACCGCCACCAACGTGACGAGTCGTAATGTGACCGTTATTGTTACGACCACCAGTACGTTTTTTAGCTTCAACCAACGGAGAGTAAGGAGCACCTTTATGTAGATGGCTGTGAACAACCTTCTCTACAAAGCGGCGTCCTGGTGACGTTGGCTTACATTTTTGAATAGGCATAATTCTCGTCCTTATTCCGCTGCGCTTTCAGCGGTATCGCCCAAGTCAGCCATTTCAACATCTTGGCCAGCTTTCAGGGTGACGTATGCTTTTTTAACATCAGAACGACGTCCTAATGTTTTACCAAAGCGTTTAGTCTTACCTTTAGTGATAGTCGTGTTAACTTTAACAACTTCCACACCAAACAATTGTTCTACTGCTTTTTTGATTTCAAGTTTGTTAGCGCCTAAAGCAACTTTAAAAACTTGAACACCAGCAGTTTCACCTAAAACTTGTGCTTTTTCTGAAAATACAGGTCCTTGTAGGACTTGATATAAACGTTCGTTGTTCATCCTAGTTCTACCTCAATTTTCTTAGCAGCAGCAACAGACATAACAACTTTATCGAACGCGATCAAGCTAACAGGATCAATTGCAGTAGCATCAACCACATCTACATGTGGAATGTTGCGAGCAGCAAGATACAAGTTTTCATCAACAGCATCAGTAACGATTAATGCACGAGTTGCATTCAAGTCGTTAAGTTTTGCAAGCAATTCTTTAGTTTTTGGAGCTGCAACAGCAAACTCTTCAACCAATACCAAGCGATCTTGACGAACAAGTTCAGCTAGGATGCATTGCATTGCACCGCGGTACATTTTACGGTTAACTTTTTGAGACCAATCTTGTGGACGAGCAGCAAAAGTTTTACCACCACCAACCCAGATTGGGCTACGGATAGAACCAGCACGTGCACGGCCAGTACCTTTTTGACGGAAAGGTTTTTTACCACCGCCAGATACTTCGCCACGTGATTTCTGAGCTTTCGAACCTTGACGACCACCAGCTAAATAAGCTGTAACAACTTGGTGTACAAGAGCTTCGTTAAATTCACGACCGAAAGCAACTTCAGATAATTCAACAGCAGAGCCGGAAACAGTATTTAAATTCACGTTATTTCCCCTCAGGCCTTGATCGTAGGACGAACAGTTACGTCGCCACCAGTAGCACCAGGAATCGCGCCTTTAACAACTAGAACAGAACGTTCAGCGTCAATAGCAACAATTTCAAGACCCTGTGTAGTTACGCGTTCAGCACCTAAATGGCCAGCCATTTTTTTGCCTTTGAATACGCGACCAGGAGTCTGGTTTTGACCTGTAGAACCTAAAACACGGTGAGAAAGTGAGTTACCGTGAGTAGCGTCTTGAGTACGGAAGTTCCAACGCTTAACACCACCTTGGAAACCTTTACCTTTAGACTGACCAGTTACGTCAACAATTTGACCAACTGTGAACAAGTCAACAGTAAGCGTACCACCAACTTCACGACCTTCAAGTTCAGCTTCCGAAACGCGGAATTCTTGAACTAAACGACCAGCAGCAACACCAGCTTTCGCAAAGTGACCTTTCTGAGCGTTAGTTACGCGAGATTCGCGACGTTCACCAGTAGTGATTTGAATCGCTTGATAACCATCAGTTTCAAGCGTTTTGATTTGAGTGATGCGGTTAGGATCAACCTCAATCACTGTTACAGGTACAGAAACACCAGCATCTGTAAAGATACGTGTCATACCGCACTTGCGACCGACTAAACCAATAGCCATGTGCATAAACCTCTAAAAAAGCGGCCTAATTAACTTATAGAACGTTAATTAACCCGAAAGCCTTAACCCAATGCGATCTGAACATCAACACCAGCTGCAAGATCCAACTTCATCAACGCATCTACAGTTTTATCTGTAGGTTGAACGATGTCGATCAAACGCTTGTAAGTACGGATTTCGTACTGGTCACGTGCATCTTTGTTTACGTGTGGTGATGTTAAAACGTTAAAACGTTCGATACGTGTAGGCATCGGAATTGGACCACAAACTTGTGCGCCAGTACGTTTTGCTGTTTCTACGATTTCTTGAGCTGATTGATCAATTAAACGGTGATCAAAAGACTTAAGACGGATACGAATTCTCTGGTTAGACATACCAGTTAACTCCAAGCCAAAATATATAAAGAATCACCCTTGACGCATCTCCCCCCCACAAATGTAAGGCAAGTGTCAAAGGCAGTGAAAATCACTAAGGTCATGATCGATGCCACGACTGTCACGATATTAGCTAACTTATTTGTAGCTAACCCCTTTCATTAAAGGGTCGCTTATTATAACGATTGTTTATTGCATAAGCAAACCTATTTTACTTTTTATCTTAAATATCCCTGCTTTTGGCCTGTTTATTTTGTAAACACTTTTCTAATACACTGATCTTCTTAAAACATATTCAATTGCATTCTTTAATACAAAATTTCCTTCGCTAAACTTTTCCTTTGGTGTTTTCTTTAAATTCAATTCAGATTGCACATATTTACCTGCAAATTTAGATAGCTCATCTTCATCTTCAAGAAATAAGGTTAGTGCTTCTGGTGTCATTTCTGGATGAAACTGAAAGCCAAGCACATTTTTGCCTATTTGATACATCTGATTTCGACAAGCATTGTTTTCTGCTAAATGCACTGCTCCTTTAGGTATTTCAAATGTTTCACTATGCCACTGCATTACATTGAATGTATGTGGCAACTCAAAACATTCTTTAGGTACATTTTGAACTTTATTAACCACACTCCACCCCAGCTCTTGCTCTGAGTTTCTACTAACAGCAGCACCCAGCGCATTTGCAATCAACTGCCCTCCTAAACACAACCCCAAAGCTGGTTTACCCAATGACAGGTATCTTCTTAGCCATCTTTTTTCTACTTTTAACCATGGGAAATTTGCTTCATCATTCACACTCATAGTCCCCCCCATAATAATCAATAGGTCTACCTCTTCTACTGTAGGTAATGCCTCGATATCTAAAGGACGATCTAAAGGTAAAGCAAAAAACTCTGTTGCTGTTATTTGTGCATTAAGCTTTTTTAAATGCTCATAACAACTCCCGAACCCTTCGCCAGCAATATGCTGAAAATAATGTACTTTTAACTGCGACTTCATGCGCGATAACCTAATTGTTGTTGCTCTAATTTTAGTTTTGCAAAAAGGAAGCCAACTTTTATTTATTTGTCAGTTTTTAACAGAATTACGTAATTCTGTAGCATGAATTGCTTATTTTCTCTTAAGCTAGTTTCATTACGGACAGATCAAGAGACTTTCAAGTGAAAAAAAATCAACAAACACAGCTTATCCATGCACCAAGAAAAGCCCCCCAACTTATAAATACGATTCAACCTCCCCTATATCGAGCATCCACTATTATTTTTAAGAATACAGATGCCTTATTTAATCGTCATTGGACAGATAACTACGACTACAGCTACGGTACTCACGGCACACCAACGACTTTTACCTTAGGCGATAACATTGCCCAGATTGAAGGCGGGATTTATTCACTTCTTGCACCAAGTGGATTATCTGCTATCAATTTAGTGAACTCATGCTTTTTATCTCAAGGAGATGAGGTTTGGGTAGCTGATAATATTTATGGTCCGAACATGGAACATTTACAGAACCTTTCATCTCGTTATGGGATTACTGTAAAAGTCTACAACCCTATTGATGCCTCATCTTTTCAACCTACAGAAAAAGCAAAACTCTTATGGCTAGAGGCCGCTGGTTCAGTCACTTTAGAATTCCCCGATTTAGTCAATCTTGCAAAAAAAGCAAAACAACTCAATATTATTACCGCTATTGATAATACTTGGGGTGCAGGTTTAGCCTTTAACGCTTTTGATTTTAGCAGTGAGCATTTAAGTGTTGATATTACAGTTCACGCACTCACGAAATATCCAAGTGGTGGTGGTGACATTTTGATGGGTTCAGTAGTAACGCGTAACCAAAAGCTACACCATCAGTTGTATCGTATGCATGCAATTCAAGGGATTAGCATTTCAGGAGATGATGTAGCACAAATTCAACGTAGCTTATCTTCTATGCAACTCCGCTATGAACATCAATCTCAAAGCACAATTACGCTATTAAACTGGTTAAAACAGCAAAAAGAATTTATACAAGTTTTACATCCAAGTGATGAAGAATCACCCGGTCACGCATATTGGAAAGAAGTGTGTACAGACGGTCATAGCGCAGGTTTAGTGAGTGTCATTTTAGACCCTAAATACACACTTGAAGATGTTCGTAAATTCTGTGATGCTCTTACATTATTTAAGCTTGGCTTTAGCTGGGGCGGCCCAATCAGCCTTGTTATGCTATACAACTTGAATGAGATGCGTACTTTAGAACATACTCATATAAAACAAGGATTACTGGTTCGTTTTTGTATAGGACTAGAACACCCTGAAGATTTAATACAAGATATAGAAAATGCAATTAAAACCTTAGATAAGCCATAAATTACAATGAAATAGGAATAAATATGGGTACACCAATTGTTGTTGCAAAGAAAACATCAGACACCACAAAAGATGTTGTTTTACACTCCCAATTTGCCAATAGACACGGTTTAATTGCAGGCGCTACAGGTACAGGTAAAACTGTAACACTAAAGGTTCTTGCAGAAAGTTTTTCACGTCTTGGTGTACCTGTATTTTTAGCCGATGCTAAAGGTGATGTTTCAAGCCTTGCTAAAGCAGGTGAAAGCAATACCAAATTTGATGAACGCTTAAAAGCTCTAAATATAGAATCCGTCGATTTTGCTGCATCCCCTGTTGTTTTTTGGGATTTATTTTGTGTGCAAGGACACCCTATTCGAACAACAGTTTCAGAAATTGGTCCGTTATTACTTTCACGCATGTTGAATTTAAATGACACACAAGAAGGCGTACTTTCAGCAGTCTTTAGAATTGCTGATGACCAAGGTCTACTCCTTTTAGATTTTAAAGATCTAAAAGCAATGATTAGCCATGTTAGTGAAAATGCCGCAAGTTATCAGGCAGAATATGGCAACCTATCTCCTGCAAGCTTAGGTGCAATTCAACGTAATTTACTTGCTTTAGCAGATCAAGGCGGAGATAAATTCTTTGGCGAGCCAAGCTTAAATATTTTAGATTTCATTCAAACAGATAGCGAAGGTCGAGGAAATATTAATTTATTGGCGGCAGATAAATTAATGAATACACCAAAACTTTATGCAACCTTCTTGCTTTGGATGCTCTCTGAATTATTTGAGCAACTTCCTGAAGTTGGCGATATGGACAAACCAAAACTTGTTTTCTTCTTCGATGAAGCCCATTTACTATTTGATAATGCAAGCCAAGCACTACAAGAGAAAATTGAACAAGTTGTACGCTTAATTCGCTCTAAGGGTGTTGGCATTTACTTTGTTACCCAAAACCCACTCGATTTACCCGAAAGTGTTTTAGGGCAACTAGGTAATCGCATTCAACACGCTTTACGTGCTTTTACCCCTAAAGATCAAAAGGCAGTGAAAACAGCGGCGGATACATTCCGTGCCAATCCTGAATTTAAAGTAGACCAAGCAATTACCGAACTTGGTGTTGGTGAAGCGCTTGTAAGCTGTTTAGATGAAAAAGGAATTCCACAAATGGTTGAGCGTGCTTGGATTATGCCACCGCACTCCTCCTTTAACCCAATTAGCACTGATGAGCGTAAAACATTAATAAGCCAAAGTGTTGTTGCTGGTATTTATGAAAAAGAAGTTGATCGCGAAAGTGCATTTGAGCGCCTACAAAATAAAGTAGCCGAAATGCAACAACAGGCAGCTCAAGCAGAACAAGAAAAAATAGCAGCAAAAGAAAGAGAAACTCTAAAGAAACAGCAAGCTAAAGAAGCAGAAGCTCTTGCCAAACAACAAGCCAAAGAGCAAGAGCGTATTACACGCGAACAGCAAAAAGAAGCTGAGCGTGCAGCAAAACAACGTGAAAAAATTATTCAAGACACAGTCGGTACTTTTGCAAAAAGTGCCGCACGTAGCTTAGGTGGATCGACAGGACAAAAAATTGTTCGTGGATTGCTTGGCTCATTGTTTGGTAGAAAATAATCCAATAAACCGATCATTTATTAACTTATTATGGGATATTTTTATATCCCATATTTTTTTTATGGTTTTCTTAAAGATGTATTGTAAATACATTTTATAAGATGTATTTTAAATATATCTTATAACTCTCTCAAGAAGTAAAGCCATGAATCCGCAATATATTGAACTCGTAAAATCAACTGTTCCTGTACTACGTGAAAACGGTGTTGCACTCACAAGTTATTTTTACAACCGCATGCTCAACAATCATCCTGAGCTAAAAAATACATTTAACTTAGATCACCAAAGTACTGGTCGCCAGCCTCGTGCCCTTGCAGCTGCTGTATTGGCTTATGCTGAAAACATTGAAAACCCAAGCGTACTTGCAAAAGCAATTGAACACATTTCCACAAAGCATGTGAGCTTAAACATTCAGCCAGATGAATATTCAATTGTGGGTGAAAATTTACTTCATTCCATTAGTGAGGTTTTAGATGTACCTATGGATTCAGACTTAATTGCAGCTTGGAAAGAAGCATATCTTCAACTTGCTGATATTTTAATTAATGCAGAAAAACAAAAATTTGAAAACCTTGCTGCAAAACAAGGTGGATGGAGCGGATGGCGCACATTTGAGATCACAACAATTGAAAGCAACGAAAATGGTACGACCTTTACCATTAAAGCAAGTGATGGAAAAGATGTTGTAAATGCAGAAGTTGGTCAATACATTTCAGTCAAAGTTAATGTGCCAAACCACGAGCTCCAACAACCTCAACAATTTAAATTTGCTGAAGCACAAGATCATAACGAGTTTAAATTTGTGGTTAAAGCTGAAGAAAATGGTACTGAATTCTCTGTTGCGAATATATTGCTAGAAAACTATAAAGTAGGCGATACAGTACAAGTAACTGCCCCTCTTTAAGTTATAACACCTTATTCTAAATAGATGATTCTATGCTGAAAGTTCCTTTAGAGGAACTTTCACGCTACACTAGAACAGGTCTTAATATTATTTAAATCACATGCAACTAAACAAATTTACCGACTATGCACTGCGTATTTTAATGTATATCGCTCAACCAAGAGATATGCCGTATACCATTGCCGAAATTGCGGAAGATTTGCATGTGTCTAAAAATCATTTAGTTAAAATTGTTCATTTTATGGGACAACATGATTGGATTATTACCACTCGTGGCAAAGGTGGTGGAATTCGCTTAAATCCTCAAGCATTAAACTCACAACTTGGTGAAATTGTTAGAATTTTACAAGGCGACCATCACATTGTTGAATGTAATACCCCGCCTTGTGTTTTACGTAGCAAATGTGGACTAAAAGGTATTTTAGATCAAGCACTTGAACAATTTTATATTAGCTTAAATCAATACACCCTCAACGATGTCCTCAACACATCGCCCAAAGCAAAATATTCCACTCTGTCTGCCATTCCTCTCATTCATTTATAACGTTCTTTTGTAAATTTCCTTCGCTTTAAAATTTGCAAAGGTCGCTTGAATGTTCGACTTCCTTTATAATAGCTGTTTGTAGATTATTGATTGAAGTTAAGCTATGCACCACAGCAGAGGAAAGTCTAAAAACAGTAAGACAGCAAATGCGCCTAAGCAAAAGATCAGCTATGAGAAAAAAGTTGATTCTGCCATTACTGAGTACTCTGTTCGCTCATTAAATTGGTTAAGAAAAGCTGAGTTCTTAATGAGTGCGCCTAAGCTTAATCTTTGTGTTGAAGATACAGGTTATGAAGTTGCATTTGCAGGTCGTTCAAATGCAGGAAAATCTAGTGCAATCAATGCCTTGACCAACCAAAAGCAATTGGCTCGTGCTTCTAAAAAACCTGGTCGTACACAAATGATCAACTTTTTTAGCTTAGGCAATCCAGACCAGCGTTTAGTCGATTTACCTGGTTATGGTTATGCTGCAGTACCAGAAGCCATGAAAATTGTTTGGCAAAAAGAATTAGAAAACTACCTAATTCATCGCGAAAGCTTACAGGGCTTAGTTTTATTAATGGATATTCGTCATCCATTACAACATTTTGATGTCATGATGCTTGAGTGGGCTTACTCACGTAAATTATTTGTACATGTACTTTTAACGAAGTCAGACAAATTAAACCGTGGTCCTGCTTCTAAAGCACTGCAAGAAGTGAAAGCAGAATTGAAAAAGATGAAGTTAAACTTCTCAATTCAACTTTTTTCTTCAATGAACAAACAAGGTTTAGAAGAACTTGCGAGTGTTATGGCAGGTCGTTTGAACTTCACACTTGAACAATCAAACAACTTCGATTTAGACAGTATTCCTGAAGCTTCTGAAAATGATTTTGAAGAAGGTGAATTCGAGTTTGAAGAAGGCAGTTTTGATGATGTTGAATTTGAAGGTCAACTTGATGTTGAAAACACCACAGCATCTGAAGTAAATAAAAAAGAAGATTAACTTTCTTCCCCAGTAACAAGTAAAAAAGGTCGGAATATCCGACCTTTTTTACATTCAACTTTTTAAAATTTAAGTTGCACTTTCTTCTTTCGTATAACGATCTACTACCACACTAATCATCATATCCCCTTGAACATTGACCACAGTACGAACTGTATCAAGCAAACGATCTATAGGTAGTAAAATTGCAATCGCCTCGGCAGGCAAGCCAACAGATTGTAAAACCATAATCATAGTGACCATACCTGCACTTGGTATACCTGGTGCACCAAGCGATGCAATCATTGCTGTTGCACACACAATCAGCTGCTGACCAATAGTCAAATCTAAACCCATTAAGTTTGCGATAAACAACGCTGCTGCCGCTTCATAAAGCGCAGTTCCATCCATATTCAATTGCGTACCTAAAGGAATGACAAAGCCTACAGTTTGCGGACGTACACTTAAATTTTCCTGCGCACACTTCATAGAAAGTGGCATAGTTGCAGAACTTGAGCTTGTTGCAAACGCAGTAATTAAAGCAGCACGCGCTCCTTTAAAAAAGGTGATTGGATTCATTTTTCCAAAAATCCAAAGTAACAATGGTAATACAACCACACCATGAAAAATGGTTGTTCCTGTAACCACGGCGGCAAATTCTGCTAAACGACTTAACACCGTAATATCTTCAGTTGCAATGAGCTTTGCTAATAATGCCAAAATACCAAATGGTGCAAGCTTCATCACCCAACCAATCATTAACATCATAATGTCAAAAAACTGCTGACTAAGATTGCGCACCGTTCTGAATTTTTCACCACCTTTCACTAAAGCAACACCCACAAATAACGCAAAAACCACTACAGCCAAAACATTACCTTCTGTAAAAGCTTTAAATGGATTAATGAGAGTATTTTGGATAAAGTTGGTAAAAAATGATGATGGCGTTAATGTGTCAGGTGTTTGATGTGAATTCATTGCATCTTGAAACATGACGATATCAACGCCTTTACCTACATTAAATAGATGCGCGCATGCTAAACCTAAAATAAGCGCCAATGTTGTTGTGGTTACACAACACATGAGTGTAATTTTCCAAGTTCGACCGAGCTGCCCTGTCGCTTGTAAATTTGAAACGCCTACAACAATGGAGCTAAAAATTAAAGGAATAAGTAGCATTTTAAGTAAGCCAATAAAAATACTACTCACAATGCTAAGACCATAAATACTGGCATCAAAAAATTGAGTATTAGGGAATAGGTTTAAAATAAAACCAAAAACTACACCCACTATGGCTGCAATCAAAATTTGAGAATTTAAACTCATCTTGGCATGCTTTTTTGAATAATTTAGCGCTCAATATGCCATGAGCATTTCTTATAATCGAGTATTATTTTGTCATAAGCTTATTTTTAACGACCCAATTAAACACCACCCCAAAATACGACTGTGCCGTATTCATGTTAGCAGCAAAAATATTAAACACATGATTATAATAAATTTTATTTTTTGGGGAAAAGTATATGAAAAAAGTGATCATTCTTTTAATCGTTACATTAATTACAAGTAGCATATTTGCACATTCAAGCAGAACAAACAAAGATGGTTGTCACAATAACCACAAAGATGGCTCTTATCATTGCCACTAATTTCTTAGACAACTTAAAACATTAAAAAGCCAAACAACAGTTTGGCTTTTTAACTTTAGACCTGACGTTTATTGAACTTCGATTTCACGTAAACGAATCAAGCCTTCTTGTGTCGTACTACATACCAACTGACCATTTTGCCACATTCTACCGAAATTCAAACCTCGTGAACTTGCACTTATCGTTGCGTCCATGTCATACAACATAAACTCATCTACACGAAATGGTTTATGGAAATACATCGCATGGTCAATGCTTGCACACTGCAAACTTGGTGACAAATAGCTTAAACCATGTGGACGAAGTGCCGTTGTCATTAAAGTAAAGTCTGAATAAAACGCAGCAATTGCTTGATGTAATGAAATCTCATCTACATTTTCAGCAATTTTATCGTGCGTACGAATGTAATGTGCATAATTTGGAGCTTCAGGATGTGGTGCAAATGGGTTAACTGGCATTACAGGGCGAAGCTCTACATGTCGATCTCGCATAAAACTTGCACGTACATTTTCAGGAACAAATTCTACAATTTGAGTTTTTAATTCGGCTTCTGTTTGTAATGTTTCAGGTGCAGGATAATCAGGCTCTGTAGTTTGATAATTTAAACCCTCTTCCTGTTCTGCAAATGACACCATACACATAAAAATGGTTTTACCATGCTGAATTGCGCGTACCTGACGGCTCACAAAGCTACGTCCATCACGAATACGATCTACCTCATAAATAATGGGTGCATTAACATCCCCACCAAATAAAAAGTACGCATGTAAAGAATGCGCAGGTCGATCTGTTGTATAAGATGCAGCACGTAAGGCTTGACCTAAAACCTGCCCACCGAAGACACGCTTGCCCACCAAGTTTCGACTTTGACCACGGAAGATATTTTCTTCAAGCTTTTCAAGGCTAAGTAAATCAACCAATTCCTGAGTTAACGCATTCATGGGGGGACAACCTATATCGATTTGATCACAATGAAATGAGGCTTTAATTGTATGTTACAACTAAAACAGAAGTGTATTTTGCCATAAAACCAACCAAAGCAATAAAGTTTTACTGACTCGAGTGTTGTCGGTTTTTTTGAATAAACCTTCTAAAAAGATACTTTTTAACTGTAAAATTGCTCGAACTTACGAATATTGTTAGAAATGGCATGTTGTTTTTCACTACAATTGCTCAAAATAAT
The DNA here is from genome assembly GCF_059515885.1 of Acinetobacter sp. FY683. Lineage (NCBI taxonomy): Bacteria > Pseudomonadati > Pseudomonadota > Gammaproteobacteria > Moraxellales > Moraxellaceae > Acinetobacter > Acinetobacter sp. FY683. The sequence goes on from NZ_JCAKNA010000011.1 coordinate 56,705, forward strand.
ATCCTGCAAAATATATCTGTAGTAACGGTCATTTAAATAGGAGTTCTTATGTCCAAGGCTGGCTTCGGTCAAATTTATCGCAAGCTTTCTAGCAAGCTACTTGACCTCGTGGTATCTCCTCAAGTTCTTGGTGAAGTTCCTGTAGCATCTAAAACTGCAGAAAAACAAGATGAAGTAACCAACCAACCTAAAGTGGTTTGTTATGTTCTACAAAATCACTCTCGCAGTAATGCATTAGTGGTCGATGGCGAAACTCGTCGCTTAAAATTAGCACCTGCTTTAGACCCACTTATTATTAAAGATCACAAAGAAAAAGTGTCTGTCCTTTTCTTACAGCATTCTGACGAAAATAATTTATTAAACCCACCTGCACATAAGCTACCACCTCGTTTATTGAGCTTGGTTGAATTATTAGAAAAATACCCAGATGCAGACGTTGACTTAGTTCCCGTTACACTTCTTTGGGGACGTGCGCCAGATAAAGAAAATTCTTTATTAAAACTATTAATGACAGATACATGGTCTACACCTGGGACTGTTAAACAGCTGATTAATATTGGTATGCACGGTCGTCAATCGTACCTAGAGTTCCATGAACCACAATCTTTACGTCAGCTTATTCAGTTTGCAAAAATTACGCACCCCAATATTTCACCTGCAACTTATATTTTAAATACTTTAAATAACTATTTAGATAACCAACGCGAAATTGTATTAGGGCCTGACTTATCAGACCGCCGCAATGTGATGCACTCACTCATCAAATCACCCGATGTTCAAGATGCAATTCGTCGTGAAAGTATTCGAAGTAAAATTAGCTTACTTGAAGCAGAACGCCGTGCAGTCGGCTGCTTAAACGAGATTGTATCTGACTATTCACATTCTACAGTGCGCTTTGCTTTTATGGCACTTACTCGCCTATGGACGCAGCTCTATGATGGTGTAGAAGTTCATAACTTCAGTACCGTTCGTGAATTAGCTAAAGATTATGAAATTGTTTATACGCCATGTCATCGTAGCCATATCGACTACTTACTGCTGTCTTATGTAATTTATCAACGTGGTTTAATGGTGCCGTATATTGCCGCAGGCGATAACTTAAATATGCCATTTGTAGGGCAAATTTTACGTGGTGGTGGTGCATTCTTTATTCGTCGTTCATTCCGCGGGAATGGCTTATATACCACCGTATTTAAAGAATATTTGTATAGTATTTTGTCACGTAACACACCACTTGAATATTTCATTGAAGGCGGTCGCTCACGTACAGGTCGTATTTTGCCACCCAAAACAGGCATGCTCGCAATGACTGTACACAGCCACTTACGCGGTCGTTCTAAACCTATTGTATTTATTCCAACCTACATTGGTTATGAACGCTTAATGGAAGGTTCAACCTACGTAGGCGAAATGAATGGTAAAGCAAAAGAATCTGAATCGATTATGGGGATTATTAAAACCCTACGTAAAATCGAAAAAGTATTCGGTAAAGTTCATGTGAACTTTGGTGAGCCTGTTTTTTTAGATGACATGCTGAAAAAACACAACGCGGAAAATGTGACCGTTGTGAAAAATGACGATGCTATTCCAGATGAAGTATCACAAGCAGTCAACAGTTCTGCTCATACTATTTTAGAGAACATTAACCGTGCAGCGGTAATTAACCCTGTCTCACTATTATCTCTTATTCTTTTAGCAACACCAAAACATACCTTAGATGAAGAAATTTGCGTAAAACAAATTGATACTTATCGCAATTTGCTTGCATCTTTACCATACGATGAACGCATTCAAGTCACGCCATTATCGGGCAAAGAAATTATTACCTATGGTTTAAAGCTCAAGCTCATTAAACGTGTAAACCATGCTTTAGGCGATATTATTGCAATTGAAGAAGGTCAAGCAGTTTTATTGACATACTTCCGCAATAACATTTTGCATGCCTTTGTTTTACCATCTTTAATTGCTGCTCTTGTAAACCATAATGGTTCAATTGCACCCAAAGATGTGTGCAATGTAATTAAAACTTTATATCCTTTCTTAAAAGCAGAATTATTCCTAAAATGGAATGAAGATGAAATTCAAACACCTGCTGAAGCTTATATTGAAGCCCTATTAAGTGCCAAACTCATTTCTAAAGATGCAGAAGGTAATTTAGTTTCACCCGCACCAAATACTGAAGACCACAACCAATTAACTGTGCTTGCAGCGCCTGTCATGCAAAGCTTAGAACGCTACTACATGACCTTATCTTTAATCACACAACGTGGTTCAGGTAATATTTCAACTCGCCAAGTTGAAGAACTTAGTCATTTAGTGGGTCAGCGTTTATCCGTGCTTTATGAATTCAACTCACCTGAATTTTTCGATAAAGCACTCTTCCAAAGCTTTATTAAAGTCCTCACTCAGAAAGGTTATATCAGCACAAACGAAAATAATGCTATTGTCTTTGATGAACAATTCAAAAATATGGCAAAGCATGCCAATCTTGTTTTAGATGATGTAACCCTACAAATGCTTCATCACATTACTTCATTTACCGATGAAGAGTTAAAAGAAGCATTGGATGCTTTAGCTGCTGAACAAGCAAAAAAACGCCAAAAGCGTAAGAAAAAATAATCAAAGAAAAGCCTCTCAATTGAGAGGCTTTTTTATATTTAATAACGATCTAGTGATGAATTAACTTAAAGCCTATTTCATTCATTCGTGTCGCAAAAATTCGTTTTCCAGTTTCAACCTGACTTTCCAAAACCAGCTCAGGAAAACCCTTTTCTTTTTGAATTTTTAAAAGCTTTTCATGTAATGGTTCAGGCTTATTATTAGTCACAATATAGCTAGACTTCAGATGTTCCACGTGAAGCATGTGCGACAAGAACCGTGATAAATCATCTATATGAATACGGTTCGACCAGTGAATATTCGGATATGTTTTTGCCTTTTCCGCAAGACCTATCATCCGTGTAGATAAGCCACTATAAATACCTGTCGGACGTATAATCGCACATCGTGCAGCATAAGCATTTAAATAAACTTGTTCCATTTCAGCCAAAATTTCACCTTGCTCATCTTGAGGTAAAATTGACGTTTCATCATCTACTCTTCCTCCTGCATTTTCACCATACACTCGTGTAGAAGACACCACAATTACACGCTTTACGGGATGATCTTTTAAAGACTGAATAATTGAAGCTGCAGAGTTCAAATAAGTATCTTTGTATCCATCAACATTGCTTTGCTTGGGTGCTAATAGAATATAAACACAATCTACAGGTCTAATTGAGCTTAAATTAAGATGATGAATATCTTGAATAAGATGCGTTGCATATTCATCTGTTTTCGGACTTGAACTAATTGTGGTAATTTGATGATCAAGCGCAAATAGTTGTTTAGCAACGCGCTGAGATGTTTTACCATAACCTATAAATAAAATATGCATTTAGCACCAAATCACATACTGAGTTGAGAGGACATGGCCACAGTCCACCAATTGCAGGGCGTAGGAAATGCCTCTGCCGCTTTACTAGAAAAGCTAAATATCTTTAATACAGATGATTTGCTGTTTCACCTTCCCCGTGACTATGAAGATCGTAGCACGATCATTCCTATGAACCAATTGGTCGTAGGTAGAAGCTACTTACTTGAAGGCATTGTCAAAGGCGTAGATTTCCCACCGGGCAAACGCAAATCTATGGCGGTTTTACTCGATGATGATTTTGGCAAAGTCACTTTGCGTTTTTATCATGTTTATAAAGGTATTACGGATCGTGCCAAAGTTGGTAATCGTTTACGAATATTTGGTGAGGTTCGTGTTGGTGCACGAGGATTAGAGCTTTATCATCCCGAAATACAAGTGATAAGTGAGCACACCCCTCTTCCTCAAACCCAACTTACGGCAATTTACCCAAGCACCGAAGGCTTAACTCAGCCCAAATTACGTGAATATATAAAACAAGCACTACTACAACATAGCGATGATTTACCTGAGCTTTTACCTAAAAAATTTACCAATGGCTATGCCCTAAAAGAAGCTCTGGATTATATTCACCACCCGCCTATAGATGCCAATATGGTTCAGTTGGCGCAAGGCACTCACCCTGCACAACAGCGCTTAATTTTTGAAGAACTCGTTGCACACCAAGTCAGCTTACTTACCAGACGTGCCTATATTCAGCAAATTGAAGCTCCCTCTTTTGCACCAAGTAAAAAATATGCAAAAGCATTATTAGCAACTTTACCTTTTGAAATGACAGGTGCCCAAAAGCGTGTTTCTAAAGAAATAGCTGATGATTTACAGCTTAACAAACCAATGCTTCGCTTAGTTCAGGGCGATGTAGGCGCAGGTAAAACATTGGTTGCAGGTGTTGCTGCTTGTCATGCTTTAGAAGAAGGCTGGCAAGTTGCCTTAATGGCACCTACAGAAATTTTAGCAGAACAGCATTATCTAAACTTCAAAAAATGGTTTGAACCTTTGGGCTTAACAGTCTCTTGGCTTTCAGGTAAGCAAAAAGGTAAAGCTCGAGCAACAGCAGAACAAATTATTCAAGATGGTTCAGCCAATTTAGTAGTCGGAACACATGCACTTTTCCAAGACAATGTTGCCTTTGCCAAATTAGGCTTAGTCATTATCGATGAACAACATCGCTTTGGTGTCGATCAACGCCTTGCCTTACGTAATAAAGGCTTAAATGGTATGACACCGCATCAATTGGTCATGACAGCCACCCCTATTCCTCGCACGCTTGCCATGTCTGCTTATGGTGATTTAGATACCTCGTTAATTGATGAATTGCCCCCAGGTCGAACACCTATTCAAACCGTGACAATTCCACTCGACAGACGTGAGGAAGTGCTTAATCGCATTGCGACCAATTGTGCTGAAGATAAACAAGCCTATTGGGTCTGCACGCTCGTAGAGCAATCTGAAACTTTAGATGCTCAGGCAGCTGAAGCAACGTATCAAGAAATTAAAGAACGCTTTTCGCATCTAAATATTGGTTTAGTTCATGGCAAAATGAAAGCCGATGAAAAGCAAATCGTCATGCAACAATTCAAAAAAAATGAATTACAACTGCTTATTGCCACCACTGTTATTGAAGTTGGTGTCGATGTGCCAAATGCTTCTATCATGGTTATTGAAAATGCAGAGCGTCTTGGTTTATCTCAACTTCACCAGTTACGTGGTCGAGTTGGTCGAGGGGCAAAAGCAAGCTTCTGTGCCTTACTTTATAAAAACCCACTCTCACAAAATGGGCAAGAACGCTTACGTATTATGCGTGAAACCAATGACGGCTTTTTAATTGCAGAAAAAGATTTAGAAATTCGTGGTCCGGGAGAGTTACTTGGTACAAAACAAACAGGAGATATGGGTTTTCGTGTTGCTAAATTAGAACGTGACGATCACTTACTAAATCAGGCACATTATGCCGCACAACAAATATTAAAAGACTATCCAACTCAAGCAGAAGCCTTACTGAAGCGTTGGTTGCCCGAAGCTCCAAGGTATGCTTATGTTTAATTTTATAAAACCAATAACAGGGCAATTAAGATCATTCACCGCATGCCAGTTATGTGGTGTAGATCATCAAATACAGCATTCACTATGTGCTGATTGTTGGCAGAACTTACCTTGGCTAAAACAAAACATCATACGCCAAGAAATGGAAATTCAAGTTGCTTGCCACTATGCTTATCCCATTGATCGAATTATTCAAAAATTCAAATACGAACATCAGTTGAGTTTTCAACTCATTTTGGCAGGCTTATTGACAACTTTACGCTTTTCAAAAGTACAAGCTATTGTGCCTATGCCTATTTCGGAAGTTCGCTTAATTGAACGTGGTTTTAATCAAAGCTACCTACTTGCCGAGCAGTTAGCAAAATACTTAAATATTCCAATCTGGCAACCCATTGTCCGTCGTGCTGAACACTCACAAAAAGGATTGACTCGACTTGAGCGACTAGCAAACATCAATGAACAATTCGAGATAGATCTAGCAAATACGAAAAAATTTAAACGTATTTTAATTCTTGATGATGTCATAACAACAGGAAGCTCGATTCTTGCTTTAAAACTAAAACTTGAAGAGCTCGGCTGTACTAAAATTTATGCAACTTGTTTAGCAAGCGCAGAGCATTAAAGTTAAAGTACTGTCTAACAAAAAAGGAAAGTACCAACTTTCCTTTTTATTTTAAGCCAAAGATGTCAAATAATGCCTTACCCAAGGTAAAGCAACCTCTTGCGTTAATGGTGCAAGTTGAGTGTCTGTATCAGACAAATCAATCCACTTCATTTCTGCAATTTCAGCATCTATTTTGGGTGTTTGATTCAATTTCACGTGATACACATAACTTACCAATTGATAATCTGGCTCATTTGCCGCCTTTGTTTCAAAACGACCAATAAATTGTTCTATCTGTGCCACACAGCCAATTTCCTCCTGAATTTCACGAAGCATGGTTACCTCAGGCAATTCATTTGGTTCAAGCTTCCCACCCACTTGCATAAAAAAGGCAGTATTCTTTTTACGTACCACAAGTAGTTGCTGTTGTTCATTTAAAATAATGGCAGCGGCAACCGTAATTAACTTCATTTTTACTTTATTTCCTGTGGGCGTTCCACCATTCCCCATTTCGGTTCAGGTGCAACAAATTGATCTATTTGAATAAGGATATTTTTCACCGATGCAGATGAAATCAAGGCATCATTAAAACGCTCATGAGTAAACCCTTTTTGCGTGGTAACTTCAATAAATTTAATCAGATCATCATAAAAACCATCTACATTTAAAAATGCACATGCTTTTAAATGAATACCTAATTGAGCCCAAGTCCACTGCTCAAAAATTTCTTCCAATGTTCCAGAACCACCAGGCATTGCAATAAATGCATCAGACAATTCAGACATTTTTGTTTTACGCTCATGCATGTCTTTCACCACATACAATTCAGTTAAACCTGTATGTGCAAGTTCTTTATTCACCAAAACCTCAGGAATTACACCAATCACTTTACCACCAGCATCTAAAGCACTATCAGCAACTACACCCATTAAGCCCGATTTACCACCACCATAAACTAAAGTTTTACCCTGCTGTGCAATTGCCTTCCCTAGTTCTTGTGCTGTTTTTACATAGATCTCTTCTGTTCCCAATGCCGAACCACAAAAAACAGCAATAGAATTTGTCATTTTTTCACCTAGTTAACATGTTCAAATACAATAAAATAACGTATAGAAACTTTTTTTAATTAAAATCACAATTTGGACCGTGCTTTTCATTAGAACCTTGTCTAAAATACACGCATCATAAATATGGATACTGCGCAAAGGAGAAAAGACGAATGCTTGAAGCCTTTTACCCTACCGAGCGCGGTAGTTTAGAAGATGCCACCATCAATGGCGGTTTCGATTTACATCCTGAACTCGTCTGGATTGATCTTATTGCACCTTCTCAAGAAGAACAACAATGGGTACTAGATGCATACAATCAAGATTTACCAACGTTAAAATCACTTGAAGATATTTCATCATCTGCTCGCTTCTACCGTGATGATGACGGTATTCTCCATATCAGTACCTACTTTTTAACGAAAAATAAGAATTTTCCAGGCGATAGCGAATCTGAAGATAATTCAAGTATTTTAGCCACCGTACAAACTGTTGCATTCATTTTACATAAAGAGCGCCTATTTACCTTACGTGGTGAAAAGCTTGTTGCTTTCCGTGCTTTCCGTGCACGTGCTCGTCGTAATGATTATGAAATTGATTATAAAGATCCAACTTGGGTACTTTTAGGCTTATTAGAAGCTAAGTTAGATGAACTTGCGGATATTCTAGAAGATATCCACAAAGACTTAGAAAAATACTCCACAGAAGTACTAAACAACCGTCACCGAGAACAAATACTCGATCTAGATGACATGATTACCCGACTTGCTCACTTAGAAGATATGCTCGGAAAAGCTCAATTATGTTTGATCGATTTACGTCGTGTACTAACCTTCTTAGCACGTCCACGTGCCTTAGGTAGTCACATATATGATGCTGATATTCGAGAATTAAGCGAAGATGTACGATCTCTTGTAGAACACGATGCCTTCTTGTTCCAAAAGGTTCGATTCTTACTTGATACAACATCTGGATTCATTAATACCGAGCAAAATGACACGATCCGTCGATTCTCTATTTTACCAAGTATGCTTGCACCACCAATGCTCGTTGCAAGTGTTTATGGTATGAATACTGAGGTCTTACCTTTTGCTCATGGCACCACAAGCTTCATTGTTGTTAGTGCAATTTTATTAGCATTCTTTGTAGGACCAATGATTTACTTCCGCTGGAAAAAATGGATCTAAGAATTCTAGTGTACCTTTCCTTATAGGAGAGGATCTGGGAGAGATCAATAAACAAGAAACACCCCTTATTTGGCAAACACCTATTTAAAAACTAAAAAAGCACCTTCCGGTGCTTTTTTTATTCAGATTCAACTTAATCTAGCAGCTGCAAGTCATTTTCTAAATGACAAGCTTGAATAATCTTCATCATTTTAGCTGACACAGATTTGAACTTTAAGCCATTTGCATTTGGTGTCTGACGTAGCAAACGCACCAATACGGCTAAAGCCAAAGTACTACCATGTTCAAGTTTCGACAAGTCTACAACAACAGGAAATTGAATGTTGGTTTGAAGAATTGCCAATCCTTCTTGATAATATTCTTCAGCATTGTCGTAATCAATTTTACCTGAAACAAGCAACTGCTGATTTTTAAGCTCAATCACGACTCACCTATTATTTTTTGTTTACCGCAGCATCAGCATCTGGCTTAAAGTTCGCAATCGCTTGATCTAAATTACCGCCATTTCGTTTTACAGTTGCAGCAAATTGATTACGGAACTGCAAGCCTAAGTCGATACCTGATACGTTGATATTACGAACTTTCCACTGGTTACCTTTATCAACCAACTGTAAAGATACAGGAATTTTTTCACCCTTGTTGTTAAAGTCAATTGTAACAACCGGATTTTTACTACCCGTATCTTTATAAGGACGTAATGTATAAGTTTGATTTGAAAATTTTGCGAATGCTGAACCGTAATTTTCAATTAAAGTTTCACGGAAATTTTTCTCAAACTGAGCACGTTGCGCTGCAGAACTATATTGATTGGTCGCATAAGTTCCCATCACAATACGGGTAAATGCTTGCGAATCGATATACGGATCTAAGTTTTGACGAACAATAGTTTTAGCCAATGCTGGGTTCGCTTTCAATTTAGCATTGTCTGCTTTTAAACGTACAATTAAACCATCAGCGACTTTTTTTACAAATGCAGGAGGTGTTTCACTTGGGGCAGCAATCGTTGCTGATGCCACCATCGTTGTTAATATTGTTGCCGCAAAAGTTTGCTTAATCAAAATATTCATTCTAACTTCTCCAAAATTACTTATTCAACAAATGATGGTTCAGCATTGGCTGTATCTGATGATGTACTTGTCGCATCATCACCATCTTTTGCTTTGCTTTCACCAGCACCACCAGTCACAAATTTAGAAATCAAATCTTCAATTTCCATTGTGCTTTGAGTATTAGAAATTTGCTCACCACGTTTTAAATAGTTTAGACCACCACCTGGTACAATTTTTAAGTACTTTTCACCTAATAAACCATTGGTTGCCACCATAAGATAAGCATCATCATCAATATTGGTGATGGATTTCATGTTATCAAGAAGTTGCTTTTCCATATTTTTTTGTTCTGTTTTCGATGCTGCTTCATAATCAGAACTATAACGAAGCTCTTCCAATGCTTCATCTTGTACTTGTTTCAATTGTTTCGCATTAAATGACGTTAAAGTGCCATCTAATGTCATATGAACAGTTGCCAAACGTGTAACAGGATCTAATGTAATTGAATCGACCTGCCCTACTTTCACACCACTTAATGCAACTTTTGCACGAGGCTTAATACCATTTATATTATCAAAGGTCGCAGTCATCTTATAACTGTCACTCATATTCGTGCCAACTAAACCACTTACACGCATTGCCAAGAAAAAGAGTGCAATTCCAAAAAGAATTACAAATACGCCGACTGCCAGCTCACTAGTACGTGACTTCATTAAACACCTCCGAACATGACCGCAGTCAACACGAAATCAAAACCTAAAACACAAAGTGATGAATACACCACCGTGCGCGTTGTAGAAGTTGCAATACCTTCAGATGTTGGTTCACAAGCATAACCCTGATAAACCGCAATCCATGTACAAATTAATGCAAAAACAAAACTTTTAAGAATAGTGCCATTTAAAACATCCTTATAGAATTGCACACTACTTTCTATGCCGCTCCAATAAGAACCTTCATCTGCACCTAGAAAATCTACGCCCACCATTTTACCGCCCATAATACCAACAGCAGCAAAAATGACAGAGAGCATTGGTAAACTAAAAATACCTGCCCATAAACGCGGTGAAATCACACGTTTAAGTGGATCTACACCTATCATTTCCATACTAGACAATTGCTCTGTAGCCTTCATTAGACCAATTTCAGCAGTCAGTGCAGAACCCGCACGCCCTGCAAACAATAATGCAGCAACAACAGGCGCAAGTTCTCGAAGCAATGTCAGTGCTACAGCTGTACCCAACATTGCTTCACTACCAAAAGTGACCAATATGCTATACATCTGTAAACCTAAAACAGCGCCAATAAATAAACCAGACACAACAATAATAAGCAGAGACAAAACGCCTACACGATACACTTGGTATATGAACAACCTAACACCTTGCCATGTTGGTAATGATGCCAAAATTTGCAATAGCATAAGCGTAGCAACACCAATTCCGCGCATACGCTCAATAACGCGTCTACCTAATAAGGCAATAGCATTCATGAACCAACCTCATTGCTTAAATATGCTTGATGACTAAATTGATAATCAACTGGACCATCAATTGACCCTGTTAAAAACTGCTGAACAAATGGTGATGAATGATTTTTTAATTCTTCAGGTGTCCCTTCACCTTGAACCTTACCTTCCGCAACAACATAAATATAATCTGCTATAGATAAAGTTTCCGCCACATCATGCGAAACAATAATAGTCGTTAAATCTAAAGCTTCACGTAAAGAACGAATCAAGCGCGTCAACACCCCTTTTACGATCGGATCTTGTCCAGCAAAAGGCTCATCATACATAATTAATTCAGGGTCAAGCGCAATTGCACGAGCCAAAGCTACACGTCTGTTCATACCACCAGACAACTCCGATGGCATTAGTTTTTCTGCACCACGCAAACCAACAGATTCTAATTTTAATGCAATAATTTCAGCAATAAGATGTTCAGATAATTTTGTATGTGCACGTATTGGAAAAGCGACATTTTCATACACAGACATATCTGTAAAAAGCGCACCACTTTGAAAAAGCATACCCATGCGAGCACGAGCAGCAAATAATTCTTGGCGAGACATCTCTGCAATATTCTTATTGTCTAATAATATTTCACCCGAATCTGGAATAAGTTGACCACCTATAAGACGCAACAACGTGGTCTTACCAGTACCAGAAGGTCCCATAATTGCGGTAATTTGGCCACGACGAATATTCATATCAATATTATCGTAGATAACACGCTCCCCTCGCTTAAAACTCAGACCACTTATTTTAATGAATGAGTGAGCTTCTTGGGATTGTTGATTATTCATAGCCGAGCTTTTCCCGAATAAGTATTTTCAGCGCATATAATATAAATGATTAGAGATAAAATTGTTACCTCTGAATGTTTTAGATCTGTTTTATAATTTTTAGCTCAGGTTTTATTATAAATATAAATTCTTAAATTTATGATAAATGTGTATATAGAAAAAAAAGTACATTACAAAAAACTAGAGCTAAACCAACGTATGGCATAAAAACTCCTTGCACACCTTCATGGTTTACTATTTTCAATGTATTGAACACCGTTATTATCAAAAAATAAATATTATGTGATTTATTATACATTATAATATTATTTATGCAAAATAAAAACAAAAAAAGCCGATGGATAACCATCGGCTTTTTTATGAATTTAGTCTTAGTCGTTGAACTTACGACGTGGACGATCTTCACCAAATGTACGCTCACCACGTGGTTTGTCATCGAAACTACGACGTGGACGATCTTCGCCAAATGAACGCTTTGGACGATCATCGAATGAACGTTGTGGACGATCACCGAAACCACCTTCACGACGAGCTGGACGATCACCAAAATCACGTTTTGGACGATCACCGAAACCACCTTCACGACGTGGAGCTGGACGATCACCAAAATCACGTTTTGGACGATCACCAAAACCGCCTTCACGAGGTTTGTAATCTACACGGTTACCACGGTTGTCATCATTAGAACGAGGACGGTCACCAAAGTCACGACGTGGACGATCATCGAATGAACGTTGCGGACGATCACCAAAACCGCCTTCACGACGTGGACGATCATTGTTAAATTCGCGACGTGGACGATCTTCAAAACCGCCTTCACGACGTGGACGATCGTTGTTAAATTCGCGACGTGGACGGTCTTCAAAACCACCTTCACGACGTGGACGATCTTCGCCAAATGAACGACGTGGACGATCATCACCACCTTCACGGCGTTTGAAGTTGCTTTCGCCTTCAAAACGACGACCACCACCGAAGCCACCACGACCGCCATCACGACGACCGCCACGACCACGACCAGCACCATCACGGCTACCACGAGCAGGAGGTGGAGATGGCTCAAGACCCTCAATTTCAGATACATTTAAACGAGCATCTAAGAAGTCTTCTAAAGCACGGATCTTGCCACGTTCACGGTAAGTTGCAAGTGTAATTGCTTTACCAGTACGACCTGCACGACCTGTACGACCAATACGGTGTACATAATCTTCGTTCTTCATTGGAAGACCAAAGTTAATTACGTGTGAAATTGTTGGTACGTCAAGACCACGAGCAGCAACGTCTGTTGCAACTAAAATCTTAGCACGACCTTCACGGATGCTACGTAAACGACGGTTACGAACAGTTTGTGGCATAGCACCATGAAGCGCTACAACTGATAAACCTGCTTCAGCAAGTTCTTCAGCCAACATATCTGTATCTTCTTGAGTAGAAGCAAATACTACTGCTTGATCAACGTCTTCTTCGTTTAACCAATGAGTAAGTAATTTTTTCTTGTGTTCAAAGCCATCAGTCCAATGCAAAGTTTGAGTGATGTCTGTATTTGTAGAGTGACCAGTTTCGATCGCAATACGTTGTGGATCATTCATCATGCGTTCTGCAAGGCTGATAATACGACCAGCAAAAGTTGCAGAGAACATTAATGTTTGTTTACGGTTAGCAGCTAAATCACTGATTGCTTCTAGGTCTTCAGAGAAACCTAAGTCAAGCATACGGTCAGCTTCATCAACAATTAACGCGTCAACTTTGTCTAATTTAATTTGACGACGGTTTACCAAGTCAAGTAAACGACCAGGAGTTGCTACAACAACTTGCGCGCCTTTTAATTGTTGGATTTGTTTACCGAAAGGCATACCACCCATAATTGCAGCAATACGAACACCTTTCATGTGACGTACAAATGCAATTGCGTCTTGGCTAACTTGTTGAGCCAATTCACGTGTTGGGCAAAGAACCAAAATATTTGGTTGAGTTACTGCTTTCATGCGTTCTTTGAAAGGAACTAAAGCATCTTCTGAAGCTAATGCGTTTAATGTAGGGAGAAGAAACGCAGCAGTTTTACCAGAACCAGTTTGGCTAGATACAAGAAGGTCTTTACCTTCTAAAGCAGCAGGAATCGATTGCTCTTGAACAGGTGTAGGCGATGTGAAGCCTAATGCTTGTAAACCCTGTTGTAACGATTCATGTAAAGGAAAATCAGCAAAAGTTTTGCTCATAGAGTATTTCACCCGAAAATTGGGTGCTCCATTAAAATAAGTCAGATGGACATCGGCAAAAAGCGGTACAGCAATAAACGCTGACAATCTAAGATTCAGCGGCGATCCGAGTAACGACGATGTGATATAACGCACGCTTGATAACGGCTTATTAACCTGAAGGAATCGCTAAAGCGATTGGGGCGCGAGATATCGTCCTCTAATTGGACCGCACGCGCATACACAATGATTTGAAGAGAAATGTTCAGGTAATGAACGAAAAATAAGTGCGTGCGCGGAGTATAACAGAGTTTTTTTAAATGTCACCTATTTTAGTCAGCTAAACTAATTTTAATGATAAATAAGACTGATGTATAACAAAAAACATACAATCTAGAAGTCTAGAAGTCTAGAATCAATCCAATTACACCATTAATAATCATATTTATTGCAATAGTTCCTACAAGTAAAGCAGCAATTCGCCCCACAATATCAACATAACGATCAACATAATCTGCATGTTTTACTTTTAAATTATCATGTGCAAATTTCATCAGCATTAACAAACTACACGTTAATAATAGCGTTGCACCAATAACCACTGCTGAACCAAGTACTGATATTTTAGAGCCAGTAATAACAGATGCACTTACTGTTCCCGGTCCAATCATAAAAGGCATAGCAATCATGCCAGCGGCATTACCACCTCGAATATCACCAATGGTATCTGCCCCTTCAAAAACAAAGCGATAACCTATTACCAAGAAGATAATACCGCCAAAAATTTGGAATGCTTCAAAACGCACTTGTAGATATTGTGAGAAAATAGCCTCCCCACCCCATGCAAACAAAACAAATACAACATAGGAAATAAGTGAACCTTGAATAAGTGCTTTATTAAAAACAGATGCACTTAAATTTTTGATGAGTCCAAGCATATAAATACTCATCATAAACGGATTCAATAAAGTAAAAAAAAGTGCAAAAGAGTGAATATAATCGGTCAATTTCAATTCCTTTTTATGATCTCAACATCGCATCGATAATCTTTGATTTTCAATATTTTTTAATTCTAATCATCTTTTCTGTTCGCTTAAAGTAATGGCTACAAAACACATAAACTCTAAAAAAATAAAAAGCCCTCTAAATAAGAGGGCTTTTTAAAATCTTCAAAAACTCGATATTCAAGTTCTATTGCTAAATCTTATATTACTTAGCTGCATCGCCCCAAGCAGGAACAACTGCTTGCATAAGAGGCTTAAGCATTTTCATAGAACAAGCAAGTACTTGACCATTTTCCATAGATTCGCTACCACCACGTGCATCGACTACAGTACCACCAGCTTCTTTAACAATTAACTCACCTGCTGCGATATCCCATGGTTTTAAACCAAGTTCGAAGTAACCATCGAAACGACCCGCTGCAACGTATGCAAGATCTAATGCAGCAGAACCTGAACGACGGAATTGTGCGCCAGCTTCAGTTACATTTAACAATGCATCAAAATTATTTTTCGCATAAGAAACAACTTCACCATTACGCACTTTACGGAACGCATGACCAACAGATAAGAATGTGTTGTTTAAGCTATCTTTTACATTTACACGAATACGACGTTGGTTCAGCATTGCGCCACGACCACGACTTGCAGAGAACAGCTCATCTTTCACAGGGTCATAAATAACACCGTGTTGAGTTACGCCTTTATGTTGAACTGCAATTGAAATACAGAAATGAGGAACACCATTGATGAAGTTTAGTGTGCCATCAAGCGGATCGATCACCCAACACCATTCAGCATCGTGACCTTTACCTTCTTGATAACCAAACTCTTCACCAAGGAAGCTGTGGTTTTTATAGCTTTTACGTAGAGTATCGATAGCCAATTGTTCCAAGTAACGGTCTACACGCGTTACAGGACCATCAATCCCTTTTTCTTCGACTTGTAGATCGAGTTTATGACGATTTTGATGCGCTTTTAAAAGCTCTTGACCAACTAATTGAGCCGCACGCGCAGCCATAACCACCATAGGTTCCATTGAACACCCACTACAAATTTGAAGATACTGATAAAGAATAATGCATAAAAGCGCCTATATCTTAACAAAGATAAGCGCTTTTATGTTGAAAAATGTTGCTAAATTTTAAATATTACAATGAAACGGTCGTTGTAATTCTTTGCAAAGCCTGTTGAATAGAGGCTTCTATACCTTTTTCATCGAGCCCAGCTTGTTGTAACATCTGTTCATGTGTTGCTTGGTGCATGAATGTATCATCTAAGCCTAAGTTTAAAATTGGCTTAACAATACCTGCTTTTGCAAGATATTCATTTACAGCACTACCCGCCCCACCCATAACAGCATGTTCTTCAACAGTCACAAATAATGATGTGCTTTCTGCAATAGCATTAATCAGTGCTTCATCTAATGGTTTTACAAAACGCATATTTACTACACGTACTGCAATTTCATTATTTTCGGCTATGACTTCTGCTGCATCTAAAGCGGCTTGAACACGACTACCAAAAGCTAGAATTGAAACATACTCATCATACTGATCATTCAATGTTGTCAGAATTTCAGCCTTACCAATTTCCAGAGCAGTCATGACTTGTTGAATTTCAACACCAAGACCTACACCTCGTGGATAACGAACAGCGGCAGGCCCTTTGTGCTGATATGCAGTATGTAACATTTGACGACATTCGTTTTCGTCTTTAGGCGCCATAATCACAATATTTGGTATGGTGCGCATATATGCATAATCGTATGCACCAGCATGTGTTGGGCCATCTTCGCCCACCAAACCAGCACGATCAATACCAAAAGTAACGTCTAAATTCTGTAATGCAACATCATGTACAAGCTGATCATAACCACGTTGTAAGAATGTTGAATAAATCGCAACAACCGGTTTTAGACCTTCACATGCCATACCTGCAGCTAAAGTCACTGCATGCTGTTCTGCAATTGCAACATCAAAAAACCGTTCAGGAAATTCTTTGGCAAATTTAACCATGCCTGAGCCTTCACACATGGCAGGAGTAATTGCTAACAAACGATGATCTTGTTGGGCTTCATCGCAAAGCCACTGACCAAATACATCTGAGTATTTAGGTGCTTTTACAGTTGAAGCGACTGAATTAACTTTTGAAATAGCATGATATTTAATTTGGTCAGATTCTGCTGGAGCAAAACCTTTACCTTTCACGGTATAAATATGAACTAAACGTGGACCTTTACGTTTTTTAAGCGCATTAAACACTTGAACCAATTGGTTAACATCATGTCCATCGAAAGGACCAAAATAATCGAAACCAATCGCTTTAAACAAGTTATCTGCTGCATCGGTTGCCGATTCGTGTAAACGAGAGTTGTAAGTCCACTCTGGATGTGACTGAACAAATGCCTCGCCTTGCTCTGTAATATTGACAGATTCGCCACGTTCCCAAATAGCAGCTAAGTGCTTAGCAAAACCACCTGTGCTACATGAAATTGACATATCGTTGTCATTTAAGACAACCATAAGATCTGCATTGTGCGCGACTGCATCATTCATCGCTTCAAAAGCCATGCCTGCTGTCATCGCACCATCACCAATAATAGCAACAACTTCACATGGATCTTTTTGATAACGACGTGCTAAAGACATACCTAAACCTGCTGAAATAGCAGTAGATGAATGTCCCACACCAAATGTATCGAATACAGATTCTTCACGCGCAGGAAAAGCGGCTAAACCATCTTTAGAGCGTATTGTTGTAAGTTCTTCACGACGCCCCGTTAATGCTTTATGCGGATAAGCTTGATGACCAACATCCCAAATTAAACGATCTTTAGGCGTGTTGAAGCAATAATGTAAAGCAACTGTAAGTTCAATAACACCAAGGTTTGCGCCAAAGTGACCACCACTTTGTCCTGTTGCGTACAAAATGTACTGACGTAACTCATCTGCCAACTTTTCTAATTGGCTTTGCGCGAGTAAACGTAATTGCTGTGGATGGTCAATACCATCAAGCAATGGTGTTACAGGGCGACAAGTTGGTATTTCGGTATACAACATAATGTGGCAAAGCCTTCTAAAGCCTGGCAAATATTAAGCTAGGTCAATGGGAATTAATCGATCATATAATCGAATGGTATCACCTTCAATCAGCCACAGCTCTAGCGATGTAGTTTTGAGCAATGATTTTCAGTTGAGTACAATATTAGGTGCGTAGATTATCCTGAATAACTCTACTAATTATCAACTATTATTGTCTTGTTTATACAAAAAAGAAAATCTTATCCGTAAATTATTATGAGCTTTTCTACTAATGTCTGAGCATTACGCTATACTTTAATCAATAAATATAGTTTTAACAGGTTAAACAGTGCCTATTGAATTTGTTGCAACATCTAAACTCCCAACCGCTTTCGGTGACTTTAAAATTACAGTTTTTCAAGACCCTGAAACGGGTGAAGAACATGTCGCACTTTCGAAAGGTTTGGACATAGCACCAACAGCTCCTGTACTTGTACGTATTCACTCAGAATGCTTAACTGGCGATGCTTTTGCATCTCTAAAATGCGATTGTGGACCACAATTACAAGCAACTCAAAAGCTGATTAATGAAGCAGGACAAGGTGTAATTTTATACTTACGTCAAGAAGGTCGTGGTATTGGTTTAACCAACAAAATTCGTGCTTATGCATTACAAGATCAAGGTCATGATACAGTCGATGCCAACTTAATGTTGAATTTACCTGCCGATGCACGCCGTTATGATATGTGTAATATCATGCTCGATCACTTAAAAGTAAAAGAAGTTCAATTGATCACAAATAACCCACTTAAAATTCAAGCTTTAAAAGATCTAGGAATTAATGTGGTGAATCGTGTGTCTTTAACCGTTGGTTTGAACCCACACAATGAAGAATATTTAAAAACCAAACATGATCGTATGTCACACATGTATCAAAAAGAAGATTTTTAAGTTGTATATTTAAATTCTCAAAAAAAAACTCCTCTAACCTCCCTTTTTAAAGGGAGGCTTTTAAAGGAGGGCTTAAATCGTCATTGAGAAAATTTTGGTCTCTGGCGCTTTTCGCTTCATACGTAAATCGAATGCCATACAAATATTCCGCACAAAAGGTTTTCCCTTTTCGGTGACATAAATTTCATGATCACCAAATTCCAACAACCCATCTTTGTGCATTTCTTTTAGTTGATTAACCACATCATAAATCTCAGAGAAGTATAAATGTGGTTCTTGCCAAGACGTTTTAAACGTACACATCAAATTCAGAATATGTTTACGAATAATCAAATCTTCCTGACTTAAAATGTGACCACGAAATACTGGAATTTCATTGTTTTCGATACGTGCATAATAATCTTCAAGCACTTTTTCATTTTGTGCGAAGCCATACCAACTATCTGAAATAGAAGAAACACCTAAACCAATCATCAATTTCGTTTTAGATGCGGTATAACCCATAAAGTTACGATGCAATGTCCCTGCATGAAATGCCTGATACATTCCATCACCCACCAATGCAAAATGATCCATCCCAATTTCAGCATAACCATGTTCGAGTAATTTCTTTTTACCCTCTTCATAGCATTGACGTTTTAATTCATCTTTTGGCACATCTTCATCTTTAAAGCCACGCTGACCATTACCTTTAATCCATGGCACATGTGCATAGCTATAAAATGCTAAACGATCTGGTGTCAATTTTTTCGTTTGATCAATGGTATTTAAAACATCTTCCAAATTTTGAAATGGCAAACCAAATACTAAATCATGTGAAATAGATTCATAACCAATTTCACGCGCCCACTGCGTTACACGTTCTACATTTTCATAAGGCTGAATACGATGAATCGCTTTTTGAACTTTTTCATTGTAGTCCTGAACGCCATAGCTTACACGGCGAAAACCCAAATCATATAACGCTTGTAAGTGTTCTTTTGTTGTATTGTTTGGATGACCTTCAAAGCTAAATTCATGCTGATCTGCAATTTTCGCTTTAGCCAAAATACCTTGAATAAGTTGTTGAATATGCTCAACAGAAAAAAATGTGGGCGTTCCCCCACCCAAATGGATTTCTTTAATTTGCGGTGTTTCACCCAAAACTTTGCAGTATAAATCCCATTCTTTTAGTACTGCTTGAATATACGGTTGTTCGACTTCGTGACGCTTAGTCACACGTTTATGACAACCACAGAAAGTACATAAGCTTTCACAAAATGGTAAATGAATATAAAGACTAATCCCTTCTGAATCATTCGATTCTTGAAAAGATTTCACTAAACTTTGTTGCCACAATTCAGCAGAGAAAGTGCCATTATCCCAATATGGAACGGTTGGATAACTGGTATAGCGTGGTCCTGGAACATTATATTTTTGAATTAAAGAAGCACCCATAATTACCCACTCTTGGCGAAGTTGTGACCACTATTTTATGTATCTTAAACCAATTTTTCACATATTGTGATTGGCTCACATCAATATTACAACACCTCGATAAATACCCATAATTTTTTTAAGTATTTTAAACATCCAATATTCAACATCGGGAAAATCTCTTTAATATTTCATGCAATTTATGTTTTGATGTGTACATCTAAAATTCTTGATGAAGGTCGCGATGCAAAATCCTACTTCAGCCGATATTCAACGTGTTCGTGATTATTTAACTGACTTACAAGCACGTATTTGTGCACGCCTAGAACAACAAGAAAAAGTAGGTGGCGGTTCTGCTGAATTTATTATTGATGAATGGGAACGCCCTGAAGGTGGCGGTGGTCGCTCACGTGTTTTACAAGATGGAATGGTTATTGAAAAAGGTGGTGTGATGTTCTCCCACATCAACATTTCAAAACTTCCCGCTTCAGCAACAGAACGCCATCCAAGTATTGCGGGCGCAAAAGCACAAGCAATGGGTGTTTCTTTGGTAATTCACCCTAAAAACCCAAATGTTCCCACCTCACATGCCAACGTACGTTTATTTGTCGCTAAAAAAGAAGGACAAGATCCAATTTGGTGGTTCGGTGGTGGTTTCGACTTAACCCCATTTTATCCAAATGATGAAGATGTATTATCTTGGCATCAGACCGCTCATGATTTATGTACACCATTTGGGGATGACGTTTATGATGAACATAAAAAATGGTGTGATGACTATTTCTACTTAAAGCATCGTGATGAACAACGTGGCGTAGGTGGGCTATTTTTTGATGATTTAAATCAATGGGATTTCGAAACTTGCTTTAAATACATGCAGGCCGTGGGCAATGGCTATTTAGAAGCCATTGTGCCCATTTTCGAACGCAATCAAAACAAACCCTACACACCTGCTCAACGTGACTTCCAGTTATATCGTCGTGGTCGTTATGTAGAATACAACTTGGTTTATGACCGCGGTACATTATTTGGCTTACAAACTGGTGGTCGTATTGAATCGATCTTAGTGAGCATGCCTCCGCTTGCAGGTTGGTCATACCGCCCTGAATGGGATGAAAATTCAGCAGAAAAACGCCTGACCAATTTTTATTTAAAACCGCAAGATTGGCTCAAAATTTTAAAATAAAGTATTTAAATAAAATCACTTAGAACGCTCCAATTGGGGCGTTCTTTGCATATGCTTTTATTATTTATATCTAGATATATTTACTCACACAATACAACTATCATCTTTCACTTGATTATTGTTTAATAAAACAAGTTTCGTTAGATTTTTACAGCTATTCACCTTATTGAAACACTTGAATGGCACATTATGCCTAAGCCATTAAAGGACGTTAATCATGAATAAAATAATAAATAAAAATACCCTCGCTTTTCTTGGAATGTTCATTCTTTTAGTGGGTTCTTTAAGTGTAACGCTTGCTTTTGAAAACAACCTATCAGATAGCGTATCAATTACTATTAGTGTACTTTCAGGTATTGCCTTATTTCTTATTGCTGTCGTAATGCTATTTGAAGCAATTATCGATATTTGTAACCCAAGCAAATAAAACTTACTCATAAAAATCTGCAATTTCATCTATTTCTTTTCCGACTTTTTAGATTACGCATTTTCACGTATATTGAATGTCCTTTCAGCACAAGGATAATGCGTAATGACTAAACAATTCGCTGTAATTGGCAACCCAATTGAGCAATCACGTTCTCCTGAACTTCACCATGCTTTTGCCAAAAAAACAGGAATTGATTTGCTTTATAGCAAACGCCTTGCCCCACTCGATGGTTTCGACACGAGCGTAGAAGAATTCTTTAATACAGGTGGTATTGGTATGAATGTTACCGTACCTTTTAAAGAACAAGCTTTTTCCAAATGTGTTGTTTTAACTGAACGCGCCCAAATTGCTAAAGCTGTAAATACCTTATGGATGCAAGATGAAAAACTTCATGGCGATAATACAGATGGTCAAGGTTTAGTCGATGCCATTCGTGCATTAGATTGGAATTTAGCAAATACCGATATTTTAATTCTTGGCGCTGGTGGTGCAACACGTGGCGTAATTTATCCATTGGTACATGCAGGTACGAAAAAAATCGTGATTGCAAACCGTACTTTGGCACGTGCAGAACAACTTGTTGCCGATTTAAAAGATGCTGTTCCACAAGCAGAACTGCAAGCGATTGCACTCACAGATTTAGCGGGTCATTTTGATATTGTAATTAATGCAACATCTGCAAGTTTAAGTGGAGATGTTCTTGTTTTACCAGAAACATTACAATTTAAATATGCTTATGAAATGGCATATGGAAAACCATCTTCATTTTTAGATCAAGCCAAAGAACGTGGCGTACCAACCTCAGAAGGCTTTGGAATGCTTATAGGTCAAGCAATTGAATCTTTTTCAATTTGGAATGGAATTAAACCGAACCTTAAAGATTTTTTATAATATTCACATAATAATTTTAAGAGTCACTTTGGTGGCTCTTTTTTCATGGCAGATCACCTGAAAACGTATTGGTTTTTCTGACATCGCTTTATTAGTCTAAATAAATAAAATAAATGTGTACAGAATTGATACGACTTTTGCATGAATTGACTATTTTTCATGAGATTTACACGCTAGTATCAGATTAAATAGCAAGCAAAAGAAAGCATAAAATCAATCATCATTTCTTTTTATCTACATGATGAATTCGCCTTTCTGACATTTTTAATAGCTTCAACTATCAATGTAATTTTACTGTAGATGTGAATAATCAAAACATCGACTTAGATAATCCAAAACAATTTATATAGTAGGATTAAACATATGCCAGCGTATAAAGCTCCCTTACACGACATTCGCTTTTTAATGAATGAAGTTTTTAATTTCCCTGCACATTATCAAACTCTTTCTAACGGTGAATATGCAGATTCTGAAACCATTGATATGATTTTAGAAGGTGCAGCAGATTTTTGTGAAAACATCTTATCTCCTTTAAACCAACCTGGTGATGAAGAAGGTTGTCATTTTGAAAATGGCGAAGTTAAAACACCGAAAGGCTTTAAAGAAGCCTATGACCAATTTGTTCAAGGTGGTTGGCAAGGTTTATCTTATCCTGAAGAATTCGGTGGTCAGAACTTACCGCAATCTTTAAATTTAATTAAATCTGAAATGATGGGTACGGCAAACTGGTCGTTCCAAATGTATCCAGGCTTAAGTGTTGGCTGTATTAACACCATTATGCAATTTGGTACAGATGAGCAAAAAAATACATATCTTCCTCATTTAGTTGCAGGTACTTGGGCTGGCACAATGTGCTTAACAGAGCCTCAATGCGGTACAGATTTAGGGCAAGTAAAAACGAAAGCTGAACCAAATGCAGATGGTACCTATGCCATTTCAGGTACAAAAATCTTTATTTCTGCGGGTGAACATGACCTAACAGAAAATATTATTCAT
Source organism: Acinetobacter sp. FY683 (assembly GCF_059515885.1). NCBI lineage: Bacteria > Pseudomonadati > Pseudomonadota > Gammaproteobacteria > Moraxellales > Moraxellaceae > Acinetobacter > Acinetobacter sp. FY683. The sequence continues at coordinate 80,503 of NZ_JCAKNA010000011.1, forward strand.
ATTGTTCTTGCACGCCTACCAGATGCACCCGCAGGCACAAAAGGTATTTCATTATTTATTGTACCTAAGTTCTTACCAAGTGCCGATGGTGCTACAGGTGATCGTAATCCTGTGACATGTGGTTCTTTAGAACATAAAATGGGGATTCGTGCATCAGCAACTGCTGTTCTTAACTTTGATGCGGCAACTGGCTATTTAATTGGTGAGCCAAATAAAGGTTTACATGCTATGTTCACATTTATGAACACAGCACGTATTGGTACAGCAATTCAAGGCATTGCACATGCTGAACTCGCATTCCAAGGTGCTTTACCATATGCCAAAGATCGTATGTCTATGCGTGCGCTTTCAGGTAAAAAAGACCCTGAAAAAGTAGCCGATGCCATTATTCATCATGCAGATGTACGCCGTATGTTACTCACACAAAAAGCAATCGCTGAAGGCGGTCGTTCTATGATTTATCATGCAGCTCAACTTGCAGATAAAATGAATGATGCTCTACTTCGTGGTGATACAGCTGCATTTGAAGAGCATGATGAACACCTTGGTTTCTTTACACCAATTTTAAAAGGTTTCTTAACTGAACTGGGTTATGAAGCAGCAAACCACGGCATGCAAATTTATGGCGGTCATGGTTATATTAAAGAATGGGGTATGGAACAGATTGTTCGTGATTCTCGTATTTCTACGCTGTATGAAGGTACAACTGGTGTTCAAGCTTTAGACTTAATTGGTCGTAAAGTTCTTTTATCTTCTAAAGGTAAAGTTATTCGTGACTACACAGCGGAAATTTTGAAGTTCTGTGGTGTACATGCTCGTAATAAATACATGCGTCGTTTTGCTTGGGACTTAACAAAACTTTGTGCTCAATGGAATACGTTAACCGTTCGTTTAATGCTTGCTGCTCGTAAAGACCGTGACATCGTATCTTCTGCATCTGTAGATTTCTTAATGTTCTCTGGTTATGTAATGATGGCTTACTTCTGGGCTCAGCAAGCTGCTGTAGCATCTGAAAAATTGGCTGAAGGCAATGGCGCTGACGTTCCTGAATTCTATAAAGCAAAAATTAAAGTTGCTGATTTCTACTTCGAACGTATGTTGCCACGCACTCAAGGTCATGCAGAAGCAATGATTAACCCATCAAAATCGATGACATCGCTTGCACCTGAACATTTTAGTTTCGATTACTAATTTGCATGTACATAAAAAAGACCGCTTAAGCGGTCTTTTTTATTGATAATAAATAGTTTTTTATAAAAACTCTTCCAACACCGAATTTAGAAATACATGACCTTGCTCAGTACATGAAATTCGGTTTTCATCATTTACCATGAGTTTACGCTTACGTAATGATGCTAATAAATCAGACAAATCACTCAAGCTATAACCTGTACGTTCAGTATAAAGTTTGGCATCTACCCCATGATTCAAACGAAGTGCATTCATCATAAATTCGAACGGCATATCATCTTTTTCAATGCGTTTATATTGCAAATGCTCAGCAGGAACTTTAGCTAAATAATCTTTCGGCAAACGTGTTTTTTGGAAACGATACACACCATCTTTTTGTGTCACTTTTCCATGCGCACCTGCACCAATTGCAAGGTAATCACCAAACTGCCAATAATTTAAATTATGCGCAGAAGGTTTTTCTTTACGCCAAGCAGAAACCTCATAGTTCACGAAACCTTGCGAAATTAAATATGCCTCACCCTGCTCTTGAATATCTTCTAAAACATCATCTACAGGTAAAATGGGCTGTGTTCTAAAAAATACGGTATTGGGTTCAATAGTCAGTTGATACCAAGAAACATGCGTTGCTCCACTTTCAACTGCAAGTTTTAAATCTAACAAAGCTTGTTCTAAAGTTTGCTCTGGCAAGCCATGCATTAAATCGACATTTACACGCTCAAAACCTGCTTCTTTGGCATTTTTAATTGCAGAAATTGCATCATTATTTGAGTGAATACGACCTAACTTCTGCAAATGATCTGTATTAAAACTTTGCACACCAATAGAAAGACGATTAATCCCTGCCGCTAAATATCCTGCAAAAGGATCATGTTCAACTGTTCCTGGATTGGCTTCTAAAGTAATTTCACAACCATCTTCAAAAGGTAATAATGCTTTTAACTCAGCAAATAACCATTCATAACCCTTTGCAGAAATAAGCGATGGTGTACCACCACCAATAAATACACTGTGAATTTTACGCCCTTGTGCAAAATCTATTTGAGTTTTGAAATCTTCAACCAATGCTCTCAAATACTCTTCTTCTAAGTCTAAAGACAATTTTCCATCAGGTACCGCATGCGAATTAAAATCACAATATGGACACTTTCGCACACACCAAGGCATGTGAATATATAAAGATAATGGAATATTTGCAGGGTTTAGCTCAGACAAGGAGAATGCTCAAAAAGTAAGACTTTATGAATTTTACCATGAGTGATTCTATAGCTCATGAAATATATTGGTATTTGCTTTAAACTGATGAAAATTACATAAAAAATAGACTGCTAAAAATGATGAAAATATCGAGTCAGCTTATTTTATTCCTTCCTCTTGCATTTGCTATTGGTATTGCTTTGACCTTTCAAACCGCAATTAATACTCAACTACGCGATTATGTACAAACTCCTTTACAAGCTGCCCTTTTCTCATTTTTGATTGGTACAATACTACTTTGCGTTTTAGTGTTTGTTGAAAATTCATCCAAACCAAATTTTAGCGATTTAATTGCTATGCCTTGGTATTTATGGATTGGTGGATGTTTAGGTGTTTATGCGATTAGTATGAGCCTCTTTACTGCACCTAAATTGGGTTTACTTACACTTTCAGGCTTAATTATTTTTGGTCAAATTATAACATCTATGATTTTTGATCATTTCGGTCTATTGGGTATTCATAAAACACCTATTAACTGGCAACGTTTCTTCGGTGGTATCGTGATTTTCATTGGTGTGCTTCTCACTTTACAACGCTAATTTTTAAGTACTAAGCACCAATTTAAGAGTTTTTTTAGTGTCTAAAGTTACAAGTACAAGTTACGAGTTAAAACAATTATTTAAATTAATGATCCCCATTTTAATCACTCAATTTGCTCAAGCAGGTTTTGGTCTGATTGATACGATTATGGCTGGACATTTATCTGCCAATGACCTTGCGGCTATTGCCGTTGGTGTGGGCTTGTGGATTCCAATTATGCTACTTTTTAGTGGCATTATGATTGCAACTACACCTTTGGTTGCTGAAGCCCAAGGTGCACGTACGCCTGAAAAAATTGCAACCATTGCTCGTCAATCTTTATGGGTTGCACTTATTTTAGGAATTATTGCAGGTTTGATTTTACAAACGATGCCATTTTTACTTCCTTTATTTGGTGTTCCCGAAGCATTACTTCCAAAAGCAAGTTTATTCTTACATGCCATTGGCTTAGGTATGCCCGCGGTCACCATGTATGGGGCATTACGTGGCTATTCCGAAGCATTAGGTCATCCTCGTCCTGTCACTGTCATTAGTTTGGTTGCTCTTGTTGCACTTATTCCACTGAATTTTGTTTTCATGTACGGACTTGGACCAATCCCTGAGTTAGGTTCTGCAGGTTGTGGTTTTGCCACTTCTATTTTGCAATGGCTCATGTTTATTACCTTAGCACTCTATATTTTAAAAGCACCTGCGTATCAAAAATCGCAACCTTTTGCCCTTTTTGAAAAAATTAATAAACATTGGGTTAAACGTATTTTGGCACTTGGCTTTCCTATTGGCTTAGCTATTTTCTTTGAAGTGAGTATTTTTAGCACCGCAGCGATTGTACTTAGCCCACTTGGTGAAGTGACTGTTGCAGCGCACCAAATTGCAATTTCAATTACCTCTCAACTCTTTATGATTCCAATGTCACTTGCCATTGCGCTGACTATTCGTATTGGAACTTATTATGGCGAAAAGAATATTTTTGCGATGCGTAAAGTCCAACTTGTAGGCTTAGCAACAGGAACAGTATTTGCTCTTATTTCAATGAGTTTACTTTGGTTCTTCCGAACTGAAATTGTATCGTTTTATACCAATGATTATGACGTGACCCAAATTGCGGTTTATCTCGTATTATTTGCAATTGCTTATCAACTTATGGATTCATGGCAGGTAAGTGCAGCAGGCTGTTTACGTGGCATGCAAGATACTAAAGGGCCAATGTGGATTACTATGCTTGCCTATTGGATAATTGCCTTCCCTATTGGGATTTATCTTGCTCGCTTTACCCCTATGGGTGCAGCAGGTGTTTGGGTTGGTCTTATTGTTGGTTTAAGCATTGCCTGTGTACTTTTAATTTCACGTTTATACTTTAATAATAAACGTCTTTCCTTGCGCTTTAACTCTTAAAACCATATCAAATTTAAGCCGACCAGCGTGTCGGCTTTTTTATGTTTTCTACTAAAAATTCATAAACTATCCATCATCTTAACAAAATACAGTAGGCAATTTGCTATTCAAGACTTATTATCAAAGACAGAGAAAAAAGATGATCTTGAGGAACATCAATGGCTAAATCGGCAAGTACCCCGGGTCGTCGCTTTATGAAACTTGCGAGTATGACAGCAAGTATTGCGACAAAAACCGTTTCCAATTCCATTAAAAACTTAACAGCCGATGAAGATAAGAAAAATGCTTCACGTAGCCAAATGTTCCAAGAAATTGGCTTACAAATTGCCGACACCTTAGGTGAAATGAAAGGTGCTGTGATGAAAGTTGGGCAAATCGCTTCTCAATATAAAGATATATTCCCACCTGAAGTTGCTAAAGCAATCTCAAAACTACAGCGCCAAGCCCCTGCTATGCCTTTTGCAGAAATCAAAAAGCAAATTGAAAAAGAATTAGGCAAACCACTCAATCAAATTTTTAAACATGTCGATGAAACACCATTTGCAGCTGCATCTATTGGACAAGTACATAAAGCGACTTTACCTAGTGGTGAACAAGTGGTCGTCAAAGTTCAGTATCCTGGGGTGGATGAAGCTTGTGAAAGTGACTTAAAACAAGTGCGCTTAGCTCTTCGTCTTATGGGTGTTTTAAAAATTGATCGTAAACTTCAAGATCAACTTTTTAAAGAAATTCAAGAAAGTTTAGATAATGAACTTAACTATCAAATTGAAGCCCAAAACTTAGAAATTGCACGTACCTTCCATACAGCACTTGATAGCAAAATCATTATTCCACGTGTCTTTTCTGAATATTCATCTCGCCATATTTTAACTTTAAGTTTAGAACAAGGTGAAAGCATTGAAACTGCAAGTACATGGTCACAAGAAACACGCAATGAGTTAGGTCGTCGTTTATTTAAAGCCATTGGACAAGAAATTTTCTATTTAAAACGATTCCACTGCGACCCTCACCCTGGCAACTTTGCATTCCGTGAAGATGGTTATGTCATCATTTACGATTATGGCGGTGTAAAAACGCTTCCAAATGATATTGTTATCACATTTAAAAACTTAATAAATGCAGCTCGTGAACACAATATTCCTGAACTTGAACAACGATTAGATGAACTAAATTCTTTAACAGAGCAAGGTAAGTTCCCACAAGAACTCTATGAAGAATGGCTAGAAGTGCTCATGCGCCCTCTTATAACCAACTATGATTTTGCTGAAAACACAGCGCATCATGATGGTGTAGAACTTGTCAAACGCTCTTTAAAATACTGGGATGTATTCAAACCTTCGCCAGATACACTAATGGTGAATCGAACTGTTTCAGGTCAATATTGGAATTTAATTCACTTGAAAGTGAAAGATAATTTAACCGATTTATTTGATGAACTAGTACCACCACGTAACTCTTAATTTCCTCTATAAGTCCTTTTTTACAATCTGTAAAAAAGGATCACTTTACATCATTATTGTTATGTTATAACATTTCTACTATATCTTTAAATGAAAATAATTCTATGCGCCCGAATATCCATCCAGAATATAGAGATGTACTTTTTCACGACACCAATGCCAATGCTTTTTTTGTGATTGGAAGTACTTTACAAACAAGCCAAACCAAAGAATACGAAGGCAAAACTTACCCATACGTTACGTTGGATATTTCAAGTGCATCTCACCCGTTCTATACAGGTGAACAACGTCAAACTTCAAATGAAGGACGTGTGGCAAGCTTCAATAAACGCTTTGCCCGTTTCAAACGATAACAAGTTGTTCAGATAATTTTAAGAAAATAGCGTTATTTTTAAATAACCCCAAAGCCTAAGACTCCAGATCTTAGGCTTTTTTAATTTTTTGAATTATTTACTTTGTAAAATAAATTGAAAAATGTAAAAACCAATCGCTAATACAACCACACCCAAAATAAGACTGCTGAACATATAAGCGAAAGCTAATGCAGTTTGCCCTTGCTTAAGCAGTTGAAAGGTCTCTAAACCAAAACTTGAAAATGTTGTGAATCCACCTAAAACACCCACCATTAAAAATAAGCGTGCTTCATTTTGTAAAATTGAAAACTTTTGGCTAAAGGCAAAAAAAACACCTGCAAGAAAACAACCTAACAAATTGACGAGCCATGTTGTCCACGGAAATAAACCTGTCGGCTTTAAAAACCACATACCTACGCCATAGCGAAAAGTTGCACCGATTGCCCCACCAAGCGCGACCAATAACCAATTCATATTCCATCCGACTTATATTTCACATGATGTATTAAAAACAATCATTTATATTTTGCATTTATTTATAGCACTAAAACTCAATTTGAATGATTAAATTTGATGAAAAAATTGTTATAGTCGACAAGGTTTTTACGATTTTTAAAGGACAAAGAGAATCATGGCTCAAGAACTATTGGCTCAACTTGAAGCAGGCACTGCAAAATTTTCTGACGTAATTGCATTTATTGAAGCACGCTTTACGCACACAGCAACTGCTTTTAAAAATGGTGCTCAAGCCAATGCTGCAACTGAAAACCAAGGCAGCGCGAAAGTATTTTCTTTTGCCCAACTAAACGATCTAGATCAAGCTCAAACTTTAAGTTTATTTGCAGAACACTACGCCTCTGTACTTGCAACACCTGAAGCAATAGATCATCAAAATATCCGCCAATTCATGATTCATGGCTGGGATGGTATTAGCTTTGAAGGTAATGCGTTAACAGCAAAATAATTAAAATATAGTCATCAAAAAACCGCTTATTTAAAGCGGTTTTTTGATGACATACTTAAATCCAATCATTAAACTTTTTCAATCCACTGAATTGAACTCACACGAAAAACCTCACAAGCACCGTCACCCGTATCTGTTGGGCTAAGCGATGATGTCCATACTAAATCTTTATCTTTAATTTCGACTAACTCACCCTTTAAACGAACTAAATCACCTCGTTTAACAAGTTTAATTTCCTTTGCAATTTCAGGATTAGCTGGAATGATGTGCATATTCGACACCATTTGTACTGCTAACTCTTTTGGAACGGGCACTTTATCCATTTTCCAATTTAAAAAGCGGTCGTATTGTCTTACATAAATTTGGCTTGCAATTTCAGGCTGTGCAAACACCCCCCAACTTACGGCATAATCAATGGGAGAAAATTTTGCTTGCTCATCATCTGTATAAATTTTTGAACCCAAAATTCGAAAATCACCTTTAAAATCTTTTAATGGCGCAATCGATTGCGTACTTTCTACAGGATCTAAACCTTTGGCGATGTTATATGCCGTAGATGCATGTGTTGTCACTTGTAGCATTGAACCCACAAATAACATACTCAACAATAAACGTTTCATTATAAGCACCTCACCAATTTCAATTATTTTAACAACACCACATGAACTTATTTAAGCTGTTCATTTTACTGTCTTTAACTTTATATCATTTTTATCTTAAACCTAGTTTAAGATAAAAATTTATATTTTTCGTAACAATACTCATCTATTTATAGTTTTATGTGGAGTATTTCTAGTGATCAAAATCTATGCGAATAGTTTCAAAACGAACTCGCCCCTCTTTAATGGCTTGTTCAATTGCTTGTTGTCCCTTCGTTAATCTTGCTCCGCCACTTTTAATATCAATGAGGACAACTTCTATATCTTCGGCATAACCATCGCCATCTCTGAAATCTGTATATCCATCAAAAACAACATAATCGACAGGATCACCAAGAAATTTTGCATCACTCGGTAAATATTGAAACTCTGGCATAATGGGTGCCAGTTGTTCTGCCATTTTTCCTTTGAGTACCGCACGGCTTGTATTCACACTACGTTTTTGTGCATGTATTAACGCTTGTTTATGCTCTAGCTCTAGCTCCGCAATATATTGCTCATATTCTGCTTTAATACGACCATTTCTAGAACCACTTAAAATAAGTGTTGTAAGCACAATTCCAATACATGCACCAATTAACATTGCCATCCAAATGGACATTATCTTTTCCTAGTTTTTTAATAATCAAATGAATAAGACTGTATATAACTTTTGTGTTGTGTGATATTTCTACCAATAAACAATGATATGCTAGCTGTAAGCAGAATTATATCTTTCTTTATCAGTCGAATCATGAAAACAATACTCGTTGCAAATCAAAAAGGCGGTTGTGGAAAAACACTTACAGCGATTAGTTTAGCTTCGGCTTTAGCACAAAAAGGATACCGCGTTGTGCTAGCCGATGCAGACAATCAAAAATCTGCACGTCAATGGCTTAAACAGCGGCCTCAAACTGCGGCACCTATTACAAGCCTCGATTGGCGATATGAAAAATCTATGGGTGATATTCCTAAAAATATTGAATATTTAATTATTGATGCACCAGGCGCACTTTCAGGTGAGCATGCAGAGCAACTTGTGAGTGAAGCTCATGCCATTATTACTCCTCTACAACCCTCTTTCTTTGATATTGATAGTACACGTCGTTTCTTAAAACACTTACAAGACATTAAGCGTATTCGCAAAGGAAAAGTTAAAATTCTTCTGCTTGCAAACCGAGTAAAGCCAAATGGTATGAACTCAAAAGAAATGCAAGATTTCTTTGCTAAAGTTGAACAAGCGCCTATTTCTTGGATTTCAGAACGTGCCGCTTATGGTCAATTGGCTATGCAAGGTTTAAGTATTTTTGATAAAACACAAAAGAACTTTGTAGAAATTCAAAAGCAATGGCAGCCTGTTTTACAAGCAATTATTGAAGATCCGAGTGAGTGGTTCTAAACCCAAGTAAAACAGCTTCATAGTATTCAGGCATAGGTCATAAAAGTTATTCATCATTACTTTTTCAGCATGCATTTGCGGAAGATTTATTTTGAGTTAATATGGCTTATGAATTAAGGAATAACTCAGTGAATTCAGTACAAAAACATGCTCCAACAATACAAAAAATATTGTTATTTGGTCTTTTTTTCATTCTCCTTTATTTAGGCTTTGATGTTCTAAAATACTTTATTGTACCTGTACTTTGGGCTGCCATTATTGCTTACATGACATGGCCTTTATATCAAAGAATTCTAAATTCATGTGGAAAAAATAAACCAACTTTAAGCGCAACCATCATGATTATTTTGGTGGTACTGGTTATTGGTATTCCTGTTATTTGTGCAATTTTCCTATTACAACATGAAGGACGAAATTTATATCTATCCCTTCAAAGACAAGTATTTTCAGGTCATTTAAGCGTACCTGACTTTGTACGAGAACTTCCTTTAATTGGCAAAGAAGTCACACGAACACTGAATGATATTAATCAAGATCCTAATAGTATTATTCAAAATATTTCAGCATGGATTCAAGGTCATCTAAATTACGGAAAAGTTGTACTCAATGAAGTTAGTAAAAACATTTTCAAACTGTGCTTTTCTGTAATGTCTTTATTCTTTTTCTATAGAGATGGTCCAACCATTCTAAACCAAGTCCGTCAAGCATTTGAAAAAGTTGTTGGTCCTCAAATTCATCACTATATTTCAACTATTTCAGATACGACTCGTGCCGTTGTTTATGGCGTAGGTTTAACTGCTGTTGCTCAAGCGCTGTTAGCTGGCGTAAGTTACTTTGTTGCAGGTGTACCTAACCCTATGGTACTTACCATTGTTACCTTCTTATTTGCACTTATCCCCTTTGGCCCTCCTGTTGCTTATACCTCTGTTTCTTTATGGTTGTTCTCTCAAGGACATGCTATAGAAGCTGTTGGCGTTATGGCATGGGGCGTTTGTGTAGTAAGTACTGCCGATAATGTAATTCGTCCATTGGTTATTTCTGGTGCAACACAAATTCCATTCTTACTTATTATGTTTGGCGTATTAGGTGGCTTAGCAAGTTTTGGAATGGTTGGTTTATTTATTGGGCCTGTCATACTTGCAGTACTTTTAGCTATTTGGCGTGAATGGTTACATGAAGCACAACCAGAACCTATCCTTATGCCTAAAGGAACTTTGGCTTATGACTTAGATGATGAACTGCAAGACTCTACTCAAGACGATAGCGACACACTCAAAAAATAAGTGAAAAGTGTTGTACATTAAAACACTTAAAAATCCACACATTCTCCCTATTCCTTTGTTTGAATAAAAAACGATAACATCAAAGGAATAGAGTGCATGTCATCTATATTCAAGCTTAGCCTATTGGCTTTGACAGGCTCATTTTTATTTACTGGCTGTATTTCTACGCCATCTCAAATTGAAAATAAAAAAACAGTAACCATGAATGCGGTTTCTGCCGATGGTATTAATGCCAAAATTGGTTCTATTGAATTACAAGATAGTGCTGCTGGCTTAATTATTAAAACCCATTTAACCAACCTTCCATCTGGTCCACACGGTTTCCATATTCATGAAAATGGCTCATGTGAACCTGCTGAAAAAGATGGCAAGCTTGGTGCAGCACTTAGCGCAGGTGGTCACTACAATCCGCTTAAAGTAGGCAATCACGGCAACCCACTGACAGGACATATGGGTGATTTACCATTATTGAATGTAGAGAATGATGGAACTGCAAAAGTAACACTTCTTGCACCTCGTTTGACACTTCAAGACACTCAAGGTTTAGCTGTAATGATTCATGCAGGTAGCGATAATTATTCTGATGATCCTAAACCATTAGGTGGCGGAGGTGATCGTATTGCTTGTGGCGTTATTCAATAAATTGTGGATAAAATTTAACTTATACACATTGTAATATTGATGGGAAAAGTGGCGAGTTTAAGCTACTTTTCCTTTTTTACATTTCCCCCCTATTTATTTAACCTATTTTAAATTGACAGTGAACCAAAAAAAGTTCAGTGTAAAATTCATCCTAAAAACTAGTTTAAATTAGGGTCTGTTGACATTTGCTGTGCAAAAAAAATAGCGAGAAAGTAAAATTTAATCGCCAAACCAAATCTACTCCTCGCTATGCCTCGTACAATGTTGACTGATCAACACTGGTCTAAGTTAGAAACTATTTTCCGTAATTTTCGTATTTATCTCAAACAAAATCTTCGTAATTTTATTGAAGCTATTCTTTATAGAATCCGTACAGGTTGCCCATGGCGGGATTTACCCGCCACTTTTGGAAAGCCAAACTCCATATTCAAGAAATTTTCTAGATGGTCGAAAGATAATAAGCTATTAAAAATATTTAAGTTAATTTCATCTGATGCTGACCTAGAGTGGATATTTATTGATGCTAGTCATGTGAGAGCTCATCAACATGCTACAGGAATTAAAAATCAGGCTATTTCAAAAAGTATCGGTGGAAACAGTTCTAAAATTCATTTGGCTGTTGATGCTCATGGGAACCCTGTTCAGTTTCTAATAGAGGATGGCACGACCCACGATGTAAAAGTGGCACCTAAATTAGTTGATAGCCTCTACCTAAACGAGACAGAAACTCTATGTGCAGATAAGGGTTATGACTCTGAATCCTTGAGAGAACAGATAGAAAATACGGGTACTCAAGCCAATATTCCTAAGAAATCCAATACACTATCAAATCATGATCATATGGATTGGTATTTATATAAAATCAGGCATTTAGTTGAGAATGCCTTTGCTAGATTAAAGCACTTTAGAGGCATTGCCACACGCTATGATAAGCTAAAGCAAAGCTATGAAAATTCTGTTGCCTTAGCTTGCATCTTTATTTGGTTACCATTATGAAATGTCAACAGCCCCTA